>JAISQU010000127.1 GCA_031274005.1 Spirochaetales bacterium | reverse complement strand
GTTCCGCTGCCGGAGATGTCCAGGGTAAACTCGTTCCAGCCCTGCAAAGTGGAACACAGGAAATCCGCGGATGTAAGATAAAACCGGCCGCCGGCGTCCGGCACTGTTGCGTTGATGCGCAGGGTGGGGAGGACGCCAGGAAAAATCGCGAGGAATTCGGCTCCATCGGCGGTGCGGCGCAGAAGGCGGACTTCCACGCTGCCTGATTCTTCGCGGTCGGGTTCTTCCCCTTCGGCGTCCGTATAGCCTTCGGCCCAGGCAAGGCGGTAGAGGGCAAGCTCCTCTTCCGCGAAGGCCGAGCCGTCAAAGGCCCTGCCCGCTTTTTCAACCAGGGAGGAGCAGCCGATTAATAAGGGAGTAGTGAGCAGATAGAAGAGTACCACTGACCACACGGAGAAGAGCGCGGCAATTCCGAATCGGAAATTACCACAGACGACACGGACATCACGGACAAAATTTAAAACAAAAACTTTCATTTTCAATAACTCCACTTAAAGCCGAATGACGGCAGGGGGATCGGGATTTCGTAGGCGCTGTCGCTGTCTTCTTCTTCTTTGCCCGTATAGCTGTCATAGTCCGCGTTCCCTTTGGGAGTGTATACCAAAGCCAGAAGATTTTCGATAGCAAAATATATTTCCGCTTTGACTTTGCCTTTTTTGTCGAAGGTGAAAAAGGAAAACTTCATGTCCAGGGGCAGGGAGAAGCCTGTGCGGGCTGTGTCGGAATAGGTTTCGGAGCGTTTCCATTTTTCAATGAGGCTGCCGTCCTGCAACTCTACGGGATAACTGGTAATTGGGCCGACTTGTTTTTTTGGCACTCCTGAGGCAAAGCCAAGGCGCGTGGCGATGTTGAAATGGCTGGCGGGTTTAAGGTTGAGTACCAGATTGAGGGTATGAAAGCGGTGGAACGAGGGGTAGTACCAGCGGCTGCCTACGGAGTCGTTTCCGGCAACGTGGAGTTCTTCTTCAACGCCGTCGGGGTCGCGGTAGCGGGCGTGGGTGAAGGAATAGGAGAGCCAGCCGTCCCAGTAGCGCGAGCTGTATTTTTGCAGCATGAGGTCAAAGCCCCAGACATGGCCTTCGCCGTTGAATTTAAACTCCACGGTTTGGGTTGTGGGGGTTACAATGGGGTTTTGGTAGGCGCGGTCGAAAATGTATTTGTAATATCCTTCAATGTTGAAACTGAAGCCCGAGGCGAATTCGATTTTTGTTCCGGCGACGGATGTCCAGGCGCGGTTTTGTTTGAGCTCGAAATCTTCGATGCCGTCGCCGGAGTCCATGTAGGGGACGGTGTCGTTGATGGACGAGAAAAGCCCCGTGCCCAGGGTAAGGCCGAGCGAGTCAATGGCTCCGGCGTTTTCCAGAATGCCGAAGTCGAGATTAAGGCGCGGATTAAGCATGGGCATTGTCTGGATGGTAAAATCGCGGCCTATAAAATACAGGTGGTCCAGCCTTAGGCCAAGTTCCGCGCCGAACTTTTTGCCGCCGGAGTATTCCACAAGCGCGTAGGCGGAGCTTGTAAATGCCTGGTTTTCTGTGTCAATGTTGAAGAGGAAGGGATAGCCTATGTAGTAGTCGTGAGGCAGGCCCGTACCTGGCGCTGTTATTTGGCCGGGGGCTTTTTCTTCGACAAACATGGATACGTCCTCGTAGCGCCGCCATTGGGAATAAAGTTCCTGGCCGCCCAGGGCGGCGATGAAGCCTTTGCCGAGTTCCCAGTCAAAATCAAGGCGGCCCTGGTAATTCGCGCTTGTGGAACTTTCGTAGATGTATTCGTCGCGGTCTATGGGATAGGAGGCCGGCGTTTGCCATTCGGTGATAAAATCATTGGAATACCTTACGGAGCCCGACTGCTTCATGGTTGTGTCAAAGACCGCGCGGGAAAATCCCGCGCCAATGGCCGCTTTGAAAATTTTGTCGGGCGCCGGGGTCCAGGTAAGGCCGGTGGATATGAAGCCGATTCTGTTTTCCCATACAAAATCAAGGTCGGCCTTGTCGTCTTCATAGAAAACGGCCACGCCGTCTGTTCCGAAAAAGCCGTTTAATGTCCAGTTCAGGTCCGGGCTTAGGGGGTAGTACGCGGAGATTGCGCCGCTTCGTATATAGGGGGCTGTGCGGATTGAACGGACTTCGCTGAACTGCTGTTTGGCGGCCCAGATAAAGGGGTCCCAGTAGGTTACTTTGCCCATGAGCATTACGCCGCCTTTTCCGCCCAGGGGCTGGGACAGGCTGAAGTTTGTGGCGCTTGTGGACACGCCCAGTTCCATCTCGACTTCCGTGGCTGACGGGACGCGGGAGCTTAATTCCAGAAGGCCGGATACGGTGTGGCCGTAACGGGCGGAAAATACGCCGTGGGACAGCCGGGCGCTTTGTATCATTTTGGGGTCGAAGATGGACACGCTGCCTCCCCAATGGTAGGGCTGCTCGATATAAAACCCGTCCAGCACGGCGGTAAGGTCGCCGGGAAAGCCGCCGCGTATGGAGGGCATGGCGTTAAAGCCGCCTGAGTAGCCTACGCCGGGCAGGAGTTTTATCGATGTCATAACATCTTCCACAACGCCTATTTCGGCGGTGCGGCTGAGGTCTTTGTCCGCGATTGCCACGCTGCGGCCGCTTTTGCTTTCGCCGGTTCCGGGCCTTTGTTCTTCTACAACCAGTTCGCGGCTTTCCATAACGCCGTCCAGCCGCAGGGGTATGGTAAAGCTGTTTTCGCCGCCGGGGGTAATAACCAGCCTGCCGTTTTCATAGCCCGGATAGGCCGCCCGCACAACGGTCTGGCGGTCGTCGGGGGTACTCAGTTTTACTTTGCCGTTTTCATCGCATTCGTACTGTCCGCCGTCCCAGGAGTGAATGACGGCGCCCTCCAGAGGCAGCTGTATATCCGCATCCACGACGATTATAACAATGTCCCGTGCCCTCAAAGGAATAAGCGGCATAAAAAACAACCCTGTCAGAGCTATAAAATATTTATGACCTTTTCGCATGATACAGAGTGTAACACCCGGCAAGACGAAAATTGTACCGTCAACTTCTCTTATTAGCATTAATAGCTCCATTTGAAACCGAAAGACATCATGGGGATGGGCATTTCGCGCGAAACCTCTTCTTCTTTGCCTGTAGAACTGTCGAGAACGGGATCCCCCTTTGGCTTATATACAAGCGACAAAAGGTTTTCGACAGCAAAATATACTTCGGATTTGACTTTGCCGGTTTTATTAAAATCATAGAGAGAAAACTTCAAATCCAGAGGAAGGGAAAAAGCGCCCCGCTTTTTATCGGAATACACTTCTTCGCGTTTCCATTTTTCGAGGATTATTTCCTGAGGGGTGCCGGGGTCTATGACTACCGGGTAAGTTAAAATTTGGCCGAGACTCTTCACGGGCGAGCCGGAGACAAAGCCTATGCGCGTGGCGATGTTGAAATGCTGCACCGGTTTTAAATTGAGTACCGCGTTGAGGGTATGAAAGCGGTGGAACGAGGGATAGTACCAGTCCGCGCCCGCGCCCTCATTCCCGTCTGATCCCGAATCCTTGCTTGAGTTTTGGGGGTCTTTGTACCGGGCATGGGTAAAGGAGTAGGAGATCCAACCGTCCCAATACCGGGAGGTAAATTTTTGCAGCATAAGATCAAAACCCATGACTATGCCCTTTCCGTCAAACTTGTAGACTAACTCCTGGTTAGCGGGATTCCGGTCAAAATTGGCATACTGATAGGCGCGGTCAAAAATGTATTTGAAGTATCCTTCGATGTTAAGGCTTAGTCCCTGCGTAAAATCCATTTGCGTTCCGGCTACGGATGTCCAGGAGCGGTTTTGCTTCATATCGCGGTCGCTTACCCCGCTGCGTTTTTCAAGATGCTGCAGCGTGTCGGTTACGGATGAGAACAGCCCGGTGCCGATGGTGAGGCGCAGGGAATCCAGGCCCCTTAAGTTTTCAAGAATGCCGAAATCCAGATTAAGCCGGGGATTAAAGGCCGGGGTGGTTTGAACGGTAAAATCCCGCCCCACGAAATAGATGTGATCCGCCCGCAGCCCCAGTTCCGCCCCGAATCTTCCGTTTTCTGCGGTATACTCCATAAGGGTATAGGCCGAAGAGATAAAAGCCCTGTTGCGGGCGTCTACGGAGTAGAGAAAGGGATAGCCTATATAGGCTTCGTCAATACGACCGCCGTTTACAATCAGGTTGTCCGCTTTTTCTTCGTACAAAAAACGGGTATCCCCGTTTTGTATCCATTGGGTATGCATTTCCTGAGCTCCCACGGCAAACAGAAATCCCCCGCCCAGGTCCCGGTCCAAATCAAGGCGTCCCTGATAATTAATCCGGGTATCCGTCATCCTCATGTAAGTCTTCTGGTCGAGAAACTCGTAGTGTGTTTTTCCGTTCAAAAGACCGCCAAAGTCATCAAGAAAATCCTGCGAATAAAAGCCGCGGGTGTCTGTCCGGTTATCCATGTTCAGGTCCGCCTGCCGGAAGCCTATACCCAGGGTCGCCTTGATGAGCGTATCGGACCAGGGATTATAAGTTATTCCTGAAATAAGGAATCCTACTGTGTTTTCCCAGTCGAGGAATTGATTCGTTGTGTTTGGACCTGCAGTTTCATTTTGGACCTTGATGCCCAGGCCGTCGGTTCCGAAAAAACCTGTCAGAGTCCAGTCAAGGTCCGGGCTTAAATGGTAATTGGCCGCCAGCGCCCCGCTGCGTATATAGGGCGCCTGCGCTATCATCTTGGCGTCTTCGGAAAAGCGCTGAGCCGTCCACACGAAAGCATCCCAATAGGTTACTTTTCCCATGAAAAGAACGCCGCCCTTTCCGTTCAGCGGCTGGGACAGGCTGAAGTTTGTGGCGCTTGTGGACACACCAAGCTCAAGTTCGGCCTCCGTGGAAGAGGGTTTGCGGGAGCTCAGTTCCAGAAGCCCTGATATGGTGTGGCCGTAGCGGGCTGAAAATACGCCGTGGGACAAGCGCGCGCTTTGTATCATTTTGGGATCGAATATGGACACGGTTCCACCCCAGTGATAGGGCTGCTCGATATAAAACCCGTCCAGAACGGCTGTGAGGTCTTCGGGAGAGCCGCCGCGTATGGAGGGCATGGCGTTATAGTAGCCTGAGTAGCCCACGCCGGGCAGGAGTTTAATCGATGTCATAACATCTTCCACGATGCCTATTTCAGCGGTGCGGCTGAGGTCTTTGTCCGAGATTGCCACGCTGCGGCCGCTGCGGGTTTCGCTGGTTCCGGGCCGCCGGGCTTCTATAAGCAGTTCCCGGCTTTCCAGAAGACCGTCCAACTGCAGGGAAACGGTAAAACGGCCGGCGCCGCCGGGGGAGATAACCAGTCTGCCATTTTCATATCCCGGATAGGCCACGCGGACAACCACCTGTCTGTCATCGGGAACCTCAAGACTTATCTGACCGTTTTCATCACATTCATACTGCCGCCCGTCCCAGGAATGCACCACGGCTCCCTCCAGAGGCATGTCCAGATCGGCATCCTCTACGGTTATTGTAATATACTCCGCAAGGAGAGGAAAAAAAGACGCGCCAAAAAAAATCAGCGCAAATACAGGAAACTTCATATCACTACAAAAGTAAATGTTTCAAATTACCCCGCATAGAAATTTATAAATATTTTTTTTGTAACCATTCAGCCGCTAAAGGGAAAAACTTAATTGGCGTCAATAAAAATGTTAAAATGTAAAATGAATAACTCTCCTCGGCCTGAAGGGCGGGGTATGGATCCGCCCTGCGAATCAATAGCTCCATTTAAAACCGAAAGACGGCATGGGGATGGGCATTTCGTAGGAGGCGTTATCACTGCCTTCGTTTTCTTCGCCGGTATAACTGTTGAAGGAAGTGTTTTTTTTGGGAACATAAAAAAGCGACTGGAGGTTCTCTATGGCAAAGTAAATTTCGGATTGTACTTTACCGTTTTTATTGAAGCTGTAAAAAGAAAACTTTACATCAACGGGCAGGGAAAAGCCGGTGCGCAGGGTATTGGAATATCTGCTGCGGCGTTTGTACTTCGCGATGACGGTATCCGGCTGGGGGCCGGGGCCGTCAGGATCAAGCAGGACGGGATACACATCTATACCGCCTGTTTCGGATTTGGGCACTCCCGAAGCAAATGACATTCGCGTGGCAATGTTGAAGTGGTTGACAGGCTTTAAGTTCAGCACCAGATTGAGGGTGTGAAACCGGTGAAACGAGGGGAAAAACCAGTCCGGGCCCGTGGCGTCTTCTTCGTCAACAGAATCCTCATCAGTTCCCCGCGGGTTTTTGTAGCGCGCGTAATTAAAAGAGTAGGATATCCAGCCGTCCCACCAGCGCGAGCTAAATTTCTGAAGCATAAGGTCAAAGCCCCAGACGCGGCCTACTCCGTCGAACTTGTAGACCGGCTTCTGATTTGTGGGGCTGACATCGGCGTACATATAGGCCCTGTCGAAAATATATTTGAAATACCCTTCGATGTTAAACGACAGCCCGCTGTCAAAGTCGATTTTCACTCCCGCGACGCTTGTCCAACTGCGGTTCTGCTTAAGTTCGTAATCCTCTATGCCGTTACGCGGTTCTATGTACGAGATGAGATCGTTCATGGACGAAAACAGGCCCGTCCCCGCGGTCAGGTCAAGGGCGTCGATAATGCCCGCGCCGCGAAGTATGCCAAAGTCAAGGTTGAGCCTGGGGTTCAGCACAGGCCGGGTTTTGATGACGTAGTCCCTGCCGATAAAATAAAGGTGGTCAAGGCGCAGACCAAGCTCCGCCCCGAAACGTTTGTCGTCCGTGCTGTATTCAAGCAGAGTATAACCCGAACTGGCAAGACCCTGGTTGCGCACATCTATAGCGTAGTCCATAGGAAATCCCACATAGCCGGGAATCCCGTACCCCGGAAGACTGTCCGTCTGCTGTTCAAGAAGAAGATAGAAATGCTCATCCATTATCCATTGGGAATAGAGCTCCTGAGCGCCCAGGGCCAGCAAAAACCCTTTTCCTAAATCCCAGTCAAAATCCAGACGCCCCTGATAGTTCCTGATCATTTCGCGCGAGTTAATGTATTGATTCTGTTCGAGGTGATACTCATCGGTAATATCAAATCCAAAGCCGGGATACCGGTCAATAAAATCCTGAGGATAGCGCACAATGATGTCGCTTGTAATGCCTCCGTCCAGATCGGCGCGCAGGAGTCCCGCGCCCCCTGTCAGCCTGATCAGTATGTCGGAGCCGGGGTTCCATGTCAGGCCCGTGGTCAGAAAGCCCAGCTTATTGTCCCAGAGAAACCTCAGGTCAACCCTGTTCCTTTGGATGGAAGATTCGGAATCTTCGTTCTCATACAGGACGCCTATGCCGTCCGAACCAAAAAATCCGCTCATGGTCCACTGCAAATCCGGGCTAAAACGGTACCATGCCGTTACCGCGCCTGAACGTATATAGGGGGCAACCGACACATAGCGCACTTCCTCAATAAATTGCTTCGCCGTCCACACAAAGGGATCCCAGTAAGTCACCTTTCCCATAAGCGCCACCGCGCCGGATTTTCCCAGGGGATGGGACAGGCTCATGCTCGTCGCACTGGTGGAAACACCTATTTCCAGTTCCGCCGCTTCTGCGGAGGGTGTGCGGGAACTCACTTCCAGAAGCCCCGATATGGTATGGCCGTAGCGGGCCGAGAAAACCCCGTGGGACAACTGCGCGCTTTGTACCATTTTGGGGTCAAAGATGGACGCCACGCCTCCCCAGTGATAGGGCCGTTCTATATAAAAACCATCGAGTACCGCGGTAAGGTCGCCGGGAAAACCGCCTCGTATGGAGGGCATGGCGTTAAAAGACCCCGCGTAGCCTACACCGGGCAGAAGTTTTATGGAGGTCATAACATCTTCGAGTATGCCTATCTCCGCCGTGCGGGACAGCTCGCGGCCTGAAATCGCCACGCTGCGGCCGCTTTTAGTTTCGCTTGTTCCCGGCCGCGGCGCCTCAACAACCAGTTCACGGCTTTCCATAACGTCCCCAAGGCGCAGGGCAAGGGTAAAACTGTTTCCGCCGGGTTCCAGAATAAGGCGGGCCGCCTCATAACCGGGATATGTTACACGCACGAGAACCTGGCGCTCATCGGGAGCTTCGAGGCGTACTTTTCCTTCAGTATCGCATTCAAGTGTTTCCCCTGTCCAGGAGCGGACAAGAGCGCCTTCCAGCGGAATGTCCAAATCGGCGTCAACAACGGTAATGACGACTTCCCGCGCGTACAGCAGGGATAGAGGCAGAGTGAAAAACAAAATAAAGAGGAAAAAACGGCGAAAAAGTTTTTTCCCCGGGAATGCGTTCAAATTTTCCGGCCCGCGCATCACTCTGCTTTTACGCCGGCAGTCAGATTTTTTGTCTCTCCGGCAAAAACAATCGCGCAGGAAACTTTCATGGACTGCGGGCGGGGCAGAATCGTCCGGACAAACGTTATTTCACCTTTTTTTAGAGGGAGTTCAGGCTGAAAGGATTCGGATTTTCCGCCGCCTTCCAGCCTCACCTCCGGCGGCAAGCCCTTCCAGTCTCCGTTCTCCTGTTTTGTTATGCGCAGGGATACAAAAACCCTGTCCTCGTGGGCAAAGGCGCTCAGGGTAAAATGAAAACCCTCCGCGGCCCATGTACCCGCGGGATTACGCGACATCGCGGTCTGATAAATAATGATGATAAAAACCAGGGCAATGATATTAAGAAAGGTGAGCCGGGTCCCCTTATTGTTTCCAAACAGCTTTCCCAAAAAGCCCTTTGGCCGCTGCGCCGTTTCGCAGTACCGTTTTTCGAGCTGCGGCGACATGGCGATTCTTTCTTCCCGGCTGTAATGGTTGTTGAGAATTCCGGGACCTGATATTTCCTCACCAAACCGTTTGCGCATTATTGTAGCCCTCCCGTGAAATATACGGCAAAAGATCTTCCGCCGTAAAAAAACCGCCGGCCGCGGCCGCGGCGTCCCCGGCGGCCGCATGCAGCTGCACCCCGCAGACAGCGGCCCGCGCCGGCGGCAGACCGCGGCCAAGAAAACCCGCAATAATACCGGAAAGCACATCGCCGGAACCCGCTGTTCCCAGCGCCGGATTCATGCCGTCATGTATCCACGTCCGCGCGGGAGCGCCGTCCAGGGAAGGCTCATGGATAAACGTTACATGCGCCTTCAACACCAGCGTACAGAAATATTTTCGGCAAAACTCTTCGATAAGCGGAATGGGGTTCGCGAGGATAGCGTCCCTGTCCGCTCCCGTCAGCGCCGCGAACTCTCCGGGGTGGGGAGTCAGCGTCCAGCCGCGAAGATTCATCTCATCGTTTTTCAGCATGTCCCGCAAAACATACAGGGCGTCCGCGTCCAGAACGCCG
>JAISQU010000126.1 GCA_031274005.1 Spirochaetales bacterium | reverse complement strand
ACCGTGTACGAGGGTTCCGCGCCGGATGTTATGGAGTCCCAGGTAACAAAGCGCATAGAGGACGCGGTTTCCTCACTGGGAGACCTGCGGGAAATAAACTCGTACTCTATGGAGAGCCTTTCCCTTGTAAGCGTGCAGTTCAATATCGGCAAGGATGAGGAAGTGGCCCTGTCCGAAGTCAAGGACGCAATTGACCAGATTCTGAACGATCTTCCCGAGGACGCGGACAAACCTATTTCGCGGAAACTCGACATTAACAACATGTCGCCCATCATGAACCTCGTTCTGAACGGGAACATGTCTCCCACGGAGCTGTACACCCTGGCGGAACAGAGCATAAGCGACAGCCTTGCCCAGGTGGAAGATGTGGGACAGGTCAACATCATCGGCGGACTCCAGCGGGAAATACGCGTGGAGTTTGACAAGATGCTTGTTTTTGAAAACACGATTTCCCTGCCCCAGATCGCGAATCTTTTGAATGAAGCGAATCTGCAGCTTCCCGGCGGTTCCTTTGAACAGCCCGGACAGGATTTGTCCGTGCGTATGTTCGGGGAATTTACCTCGCTCGAAGAAATCGAAGATATTGATATTTCCGTTGCCGGCGGTACACGGAAACTGGGCCAGCTCGCGGATGTCAAGGATTCTTCAAAAACGGTGCGCACGCGCACCCTCGTTCTGGATAAAGAGAACAACGTCAAAGCCGATAACGCCATCCTGCTGCAGATTATCAGAACGCCCAACGGCAATACTGTCAAGGGCGTGCGGGATGTCGCGGCGAAGCTGCCCCAGATTGAGGCGGAGCAGGGGCACAGGATACGATTGAGCGTTTTGTCGGAGCAGGCGACTTTTATTCAGAACTCGGTGGACGACACCGTCAGCAATGTGTATATGGGCATCATCCTGACGGGCCTTGTTCTTCTTTTCTTTCTGCACGATCTGAGATCGACCCTCATCGTCGCCATCTCCATGCCCTTTTCCATTGTGTCTACGTTCATGATCATGCAATACATGGGAATCTCCCTGAACATGATGTCCCTCATGGGGCTTTCCACCGCGACGGGCGTTCTGGTTTCAAACTCGGTTGTCGTTCTGGAAAACATCTTCCGCATGAAAGAAGAAGGGCACAAGCGGGTGGAGTCCGCGGCCAAGGGCACCTCCGAAGTCGTTGTCGCCGTACTGGCCTCCGCGTTGACAAACATCTGCGTTTTCTTTCCTCTGGCGAATGTATCCGGCATGGTCGGTATGATGCTGCAGGATTTTGCCCTGACAACCGTTATCGCCACGGTGTTTTCAATTCTTGTGTCTTTTACCGTCACGCCCATGCTGGCCTCCCTTATTCTGCCTGACAACGTAAAAAAAGAATGGCGGCTGTCGATATGGCTTGAGGGGATGTTTAAGGCCTGGGAGCGCTGGTACGCGAATATTCTGCGCTACATGATGAAAAACCGCAAAAGATGCGCCCTTGTTATCTTTGTAACCTTTCTTGTTTTTGCGGGATCCTTCTCTTTTATTGTTATGGGTTTTGTCTCTTTTGAGCTTTCGCCCAATATCGACGGCGGAGCGATTAGCGTAACCGTGGAACTGCCCCAGGGCTATGACCTTGACGAAACGGCGGCGATTCTTGAAGAAGTGCAGTCGCGCCTGAAGGAATATCCGGAAGTCCTTAACATTGTTACGACCCTGGGCCGGATTTCCTTTGTCAACCAGGGCGTCAATCAGGCGCAGATGGCGATCAAGCTGACGGACAGGGAATACCGTGAGAAATCCAACATTCTTATCGCCGCGGAAATGACCCGCCGCCTGGCGGACATTCCCAACGCGGATATCAAGGTCAACGCGGCTTCGGCCTTTGGCGGAGGCGGCCAGGCGCCTATTTCCTTCTATCTTCAGGGCCAGGACATGGACAGGCTTGAGGAGCTTGCCGCCGAGTTTATCGAAAAGATGCATCAGGTTCCGGGCTTTATCAACATCGACAAATCAAGCCGTCCGGGAAAGCCGGAGATTACCATGACGCCCGACCGGAAAAAAGTGTCCGAAGAAGGCATTTCCGTATATCTTCTGGCCCTGAGCCTGCGCGGGGCGGTCGAAGGAATTGAAGCGACAAAATACAAGGATGCGGGGAACGAGTACGACATAAGGGTTGTATTCAAAGACTCCGCCCTTTTGACCTACGAAGACCTGGCGAGTATTCCCGTCGCAACGCCCCGTGGTTCGCGTCCCATTTCCTATTTTGCGGATATAAACTTTACCGCGGGTTTCAACCTGATTACCCGCACCGACAAGTTTAAGACAGTCACGGTTTCTTCGTATCTGCTTCCGGGTTTTCCCCAGGGCAACGCCCAGAGCGCTATAGACAACATCGCGGCGGCCATAAACTTTCCCACAGGATATAGACTGTCCTGGGGAGGCAACGCGCGTATGCTGCAGGAAACGATTCAGGACATGCTGAAAGTTTTTATTTTAGCTGTTGTTCTTACGTATATGCTTCTGGCGGCCATTCTGGAAAGTTTTATCCAGCCCCTGCTTATTCTCGCGACTGTTCCGCTGGCCCTCATAGGCATTATCTTTATCGTTATAATGACCGGTACCAGTATGAACATGGCGTCCATGCTGGCAATTGTTATGCTTGTGGGTATAGTCGTCAACAACGCCATCCTCATACTTGACTATATGAACCAACTGCGGCGCGAGGGCCTGTCGGCAAAAGAGGCCCTTTTGATTGCCGGCCCCCGCAAGCTCAAACCTATTCTTATGTCCAATATCGCGACTATTCTTGGTATGCTCCCCATGGCTTTGGGGATAGGTTCTTCGGGCGCGGAAATGCGTCAGGCCATGGGTCTTGTCAGCATAGGAGGCATTTTGTCCTCCACCGTTCTTACCCTGTTTATGATTCCCGCGATTGAATATATTCTTGCGCGGAAAAAACTGAAAAAACGCACCATAGAGGAGATTCCCTCATGAGGTTCATGAAAAAAACCCTTTTTATTTTAATGATATTCGCCGCGGCCTTCGCCGCCGCGGAAGACTATTCCCTTGAAGACTACCTTGCGCGGGTAGAGCGGTTCAGCAAGGATTTGACTTTAAGCCGGCAGGATGTAGAGAAGGCCGATGTTACGGTTTCCCAGGCATGGTCGGCCCTGCTGCCCACCGTGGGCGTACAGGGGGGCTACACCCGCAACCTTTGGGATATAGAGCAGTCCACGCCGGTGGGAGTAAACCTCCCCGCCGGCCCCAGCGGATTTTATCCCCTCGCGCGGCAGGAGATTGATAGCAACATGGACAACGAACTATCTTTGGGCGTCGGCGTAGAGCAGACCATCTTCAACATGAAAGCAATCGCGGCCCTCAGGGCGAGCAGGCAGTACAAGAACCTCTACGGAACCGCGTATGACGAGGCAAAAAGGCTCATTACAAACGCGGCCCGAAAGGCGTACTTCGGCGCGGTTTTGCAGAGAGAGGTTCTTAGCGTCCGGGAGGCTTCGGAAAAAAACGCCTTCGCCGTCTACGATGACATGAAGAAACGCTACGAGGCAGGCATGGCGCAGGAACTGGAAATGCTGCGCGCGGAGGTCACCTGGCAGACAAGCATCCCCGAGGTAACCCGCGCGCGGAAAAACCTTGAAATAGCCGTTGTTCAGCTTAAAACTCTCGCGGGAATTGACCTCGCCGAATCCATTGAGCTGGTCACGCCCTTAAGCCGGTACCCCGAACTGCCGCAGGAAATTTCTCCGGAAGAAAGTTATGCCCGCAGAAGCGACTATGCCCTTCTTCTTCAGCAAAAGGAGATTGCCGAGATTTCCATTGCCCTCGCGGAGGCGGATTTTTATCCTGTCATTTCAGCGTCCCTGAATCTCGCGCGGCAGGGCTACGGCAACAAGGCTCAATTGATGGATACGCATGTGGATGTTTTGCAGCTAGGCCTCAGGGTGGCCCTTCCTGTTTATACCGGCGGCGCGCGCAGAAACCAGTTGAAAATCGAAAAACTCAATCTGGGCATGCAGGATACCCAGCTTGCGAAAAAGCGCGACGATATTCAGGCGGAGATAACCGGCCTGTATCTTTCCCTGAAAGAAGCCTGGGAGCGGATAGAGTCTTCAAGAATGACCGTGGAGACAGCGGAAAAAGCCTACAGGCTCGCCCGGGTGGCCCTGGAAAACGGCCTCGCGACCCAGCTTGAAGTAAGCGAGTCGGCGACACAGCTCGAACAGATTCAGCTTTTGTATTACTCCTCCGTGTATGAATACCTGTCGCTGTACTTCGACTGGGAAAAGGCCCTGGGGCTGTGATTGGAAATTATTGTACCGGCGCCCGTTTAATACCATTATTTATACAGACCTTTCGGTCCGGCGCCGCTTCGCCGGAGCAAGCTCCGGGGTATTAAACGGGCGCCTGCGAATAAAAAAATATCTGAACCGGTTCCAAAATAAAACCATTTTTTGAAACCCGTGGGGCGCAAGGGATTGGAGGGGCGCGAGCGGCCGCGCCAGCGGCGGAACCCCCGGAAAGCCCGGCCCCGCCTGCGGCGGGGATGCGCCCTGCCCTCTTCTACTCCCCTCCTGATCCGCTATTTTCTCTTTTTTTATAATTCTTAGTATTTACACTTGCAAATATTATTTAATTCATATAGTTTTAATATAGTATAAGTATATCGCTCGATTTGGAGGGCCTATGACTTCTAAACAGGTTATTCAAAACACGGTTGAATTGAAGCCGGCGGAACGGCAGGCGGTTACGGTGTTTTCGGGCGGGGCCTGGGCTTTGAACAGCAATGGTTTGTCTTTGGAGAAGGCTCTGGCGGCGCGGCCTGAGGATGTGGCGGAGATTTTATTCCGGTCGTATACGCAGGTCGGTTCGGATATGACCTGGGCGATGTCAGGATACAATAATATTGTGATTGGGGCTATAGGCGGGAAGATAAAATTTCGCGCGAAGGGAACGCCCGATGTTATTGAGACGCTGATCAGGAAGGTTTCGGATACGGAGGCGATTAATCTCGACAGACTGCGCGATGATCCGGCGGTGCGTTTTCTTTTGGAGGTGACCCGTCATTTGGTGAAGAAGACGGCGGGGCGCTACCATGTGGCGCTTACCCGCTGGGGGCCTTTTACTCTGGCGGGGCTTTTGTATGGCGCGGAGAATCTGATGCGGGATATTTACCGTGACCCGGAGTCTGTCCGGCGGCTTCTGGATTTTACGTCTGATTTGTATTTGAGGTATGTGGAGGGATATATCGAAAACGGCGTGGATTTCGCGCTGATTGCCGAACCTACTTCGTCGGGGGATATGATGTCGCGCAGGCATTTTGAGGAATTTGTGATGCCGTCGTTTAAAAAAGTTTTCAGCGCTTTGCGAAAGAAGAATGTTGTTACCGCGCTGCATATCTGCGGCAATATAGAGAACAGGCTTGATCTTTTAACCGATATTGGAGCGCAGTTTATTTCCGTTGACTATAAGGTAAGCCTGAAAAAGGCCCGGGCCGCGTTTAACGGCAAGGTGGCTTTCGGCGGCAACATGAATCCGGTTGGCGTTATCCGCAATGAGAGCCCTGAAGGGGTCGCGCGGGCATGCGGGCAATGCCTGGCGGACGCGGGCGATGGCGGGGGTTTTATTCTGATGCCCGGCTGCGATATTCCGCCCTCAACGCCCGCGGCTAATCTACAGGCTATGACTGAAGCGGGGCGTTCTTATGTATGTTCTTCTGTGTATCAAAAAGGAGATGTATAAAATGAGTTATCTGGCAACCAAACAGGCGCCGAAGAGGGAGGACAGGCTTCATTCCTGTATTACTTTCGGCGGCACGCTGTGCGGATTTCATAAACTCGCGGGCGGCGGCTGTTTTCAGGACGGTAACAGGGAATTTTCTCAGGGTTCAATTTGTCTTCTTCTGCCGGGGATAGCGATGATCAACAGCCTTAAGGACAATGTGAATCTGCTCCACGGCGCGGTGGGCTGCGGGGTTTGTTCGCATTCCCAAAACGCGAACGCCCGTTCCGGCGGACTTTCGCATTTCGGGGTACTCAAGGACGCGTTGTGGCTCTCCACGGCTTTAAACGAAGCGGATGTTATTGGCGGAGGCGAGAAGAAATTACGGAGCGCCATCATTGAGGCGGACCGCCTGTACAGGCCGAAGACCATCACGGTTGTAACCGGCTGCGTTCCCGGCATTATCGGCGATGATGTGGACGGCGTTATAAACGATGTTCAAAACGAGGTAACGGCAAAACTGATTCCGGTTCACTGCGAAGGGTTTAAAACAAAAATATGGGCTACTGCCTATGACGCGGTTTACCACGGCCTGGGAAGGACTTTGCTGGATGATCCTTTTTTTCAAGAGAGATTAATTGAGGAGGAGGCGCAGCGGTTCCGCTTTGAGGAACAAAAGAAACGGACGGTAAATCTTCTGAATGTATCTTCCATGGGGAAGGTTGATGAGGATGAGCTAACCCGGCTGTTAAATGATCTGGGCCTTTCAGTCAATATTTTCCCCGTTTTCGCCGATCCCGAACAGGTTTACAAGGTAAAATACGCGGCTGTGTCTATCAGTACCTGTCCGACGCACGATGATTATTTCTGCAAATTCCTGGAGGAATCCTTCGGCATTCCCTATATTCTCAAACATATGCCCATAGGAATCGAAAACACCAATGACTGGATACGGGAGGCCGCGCGTTTTTTTGGCAGGGAAAAAGCAGCGGAAAAAATTATCCGTACAGAAAATGAACGGCTGGGCAAGGCTCTGGAGGGGTACAGAAAATTCTTTCAGGGTAAAAAGGTATTTGTAAGCGCCGGTGAATTCCGCGCCCTGGCGACGGCGAACCTGCTGGGCGAACTGGGTTTTGAAATTGTGGGGGTGAGGTCTTTTCATCATGATGAGTTCGCCGCCGGGGAATATGAAAAATTGAAAAAAATCGCCGGGGATTTTTCCTTTAACATCGCGAATGCGCAGCCCTTTGAAGAGGCCAACCTTCTGGAGCGTCTTAAACCGGATTTGTTTTTGGGACACTGGAACGGCAATTCCACATCGGCAAAGCTGGGGATCGCCTCTCATGTTATTTACAATACGGGACTCTCGTATATCGGATATAAGGGGGTTTTTGAAATTGCCCGAAGGCTTTTCCGGCAGTTACGCAATCCGGCGTTTAATAAACATATCAGTAAGTATGCGCGGCTTCCCTATAGGGAGAGCTGGTACGCCGAAGATCCTTTTAAATATATAAAAACTCCACAAGGCGGTGAGAAACATGTCCGACTTTCCGGTAACGCATAATTATATTGAACGGCCCCGCTATTTTTGTTCTTTCGGCGGCGCTCTTTCCACTCTGGAGGCCATGCCGGATACGATTCCCGTGCTGCACGCGGCCGCCGGATGCGCGGGCAGTATTGCCTGGGGGCAAAACGGCGGCTCCGGCCTGCAGGTGGGGGGCTATTGCGGCGGGCTGGCGGTTCCAAGTTCCAATGTAGGGGAACGGGAAGTTATTTTTGGCGGCGCGGAGCGTTTGACCGAACAAATCCGCGCCACTCTGGATATGATGGACGGCAGGCTTTTTGTGGTTATCACAAGCTGCGTGACGGAAATCATCGGCGATGATATTCAGGCTGTGGTAAGCGATATAAGGGAAGATCTTCGCACGGGAAAGATACAGAAAAACGCCGATATAGTCTTCGCGAAAACCGGCGGTTTTAAGGGAAACTCTTATTACGGCTACGATATTGTGATGTCCGCCATAGTCCGGCAGTTCGCGGACGCCTCATCACCCGTGAAGAAAAATTCCGTAAACGTCCTGGGAATTGTGCCCTACATGGATAGTTTCTGGCGGGGAAACCTTGAGGGTATACGCAAAAGCCTGGAACTGCTGGGCCTTACGGTGAACACGTATTTTACCGCGGATGATTGTCTATCGGCAATCCGCGAATCCTCCGGGGCGGAACTGACTCTGGTGGTTTCTGATGTGTACGGCCTTGAAACAGCTCGGGTGTATAAAGAGCTTTACGATATACCGTATATCGTATCCTCCCTGCCGGTGGGGCCCACAGCGACGGCGCGTCTTTTGAGGGAAACGGCGCAGGCCCTGAATCTGAAAATTGATGTTGAGAAAATCATTGAGGAACAAAACCGGCGTTATTATCAAGCTCTGGAACCTCTTGTGGACTGTTATCATGACGCGGACCTTCAGCGTTACGCGGTTATTATCGGGGACGCGAATTACGCTGTCTCGGCGACGCGTTTTCTTCTGGATGATCTGGGGTGGATTCCTGAACTGGTACAGTTTACCGAAGCGCTTTCTGATACGCAGCGCGAGAGCATCGCAAAAAAACTTTCAACCGCGGACATTCAGCCCCGGCTTGTGTTTGATACCAACGCCAGTGAGGCGGGCCATTATTTAAGTGAACGGTATCCCCGGCGGGAAAACGATTTGTATACCGAAACTCTGAGTCCGGCTTTTGTGATTGGCAGTTCTCTTGACCGGGATCTGGCTTTAAAGCTGGGCGCCCCGCACCTGAGTCTGAGTTTTCCCGTGGCGAACCGGGCGGTTATAAACCGGGGGTATACGGGCTTCGGCGGGGGTCTCACCTTAACAGAGGATTTGTTAAGCGCGATAGTCGCGGGACGATGAGACTTGAGAGGAACCCGGCCGGGTTTTCATCCCAAGTCTATTGGAAAATGATTACAGGAGGAAGCGAATGAGCAGCGCGGAAGAGTTGTATAAACAATTGGCGGACGCTGTTGTCGACATGGACGAAGAGAAGGCGGTGCTGCTGGCAAAACAGGCGGTGAGTCAAAAGGTTGACGCGTATCAGGCCATAGACAAGGGGCTTGCCAAGGGCATGGAAAGGGCGGGAAAACTGTTTGAGGATGAAGAATATTTTGTTCCCGAACTTATTATCTGCTCCGACGCGATGAACGCGGGAATCGCCGTTCTGAAACCCCATCTGAAACCGGGAACAGCGGCGGCGCGGCATAAAGGGGTTATTGGCGTTATCGAGGGGGATACTCACGACATAGGTAAAAACCTGGTCAAAATCATGCTTGAATCATCGGGTTTCGATATTCTGGATCTGGGCCGGGATGTGCCGCCGCAAACCTTTGTGGACAAAGCGATAGAAATAGGGGCGGAGCTGATTCTTATGTCGTCCCTGATGACCACCACTATGGACACCATGGGCGACGTTATTAAAATTCTCATTGATAAGGGTGTGCGGGACAAGTTTAAAATCGCGGTGGGAGGCGGTCCCATTTCCCAGGCATTCGCGGATCGCATAGGCGCGGACGGTTATTCAAAAAACGCCGCGGAAGCGGTGCGGATGTGCCAGAGCCTGCTTGCCTGAAGGGGGGAAAGATGGGAGAGGCCTTTTCGCCAAAAGAACGCCTCCACAGGGCTTTAAACAAAAAACCCGTGGATCGTCCTCCTGTTATCTGTCCGGGAGGCATGATGAACGCGGCGATTGTGGAAGTCATGCAAAAGACGGGAAACGAACTTCCGCGGGCTCATCACAGCGGGGAGTTAATGGCCGCCTTGGCCTATGATGTGCATCGCGCTACGGGATTTGAGAATTTCGGCATTCCTTTTTGCATGACTGTTGAGGCCGAAGCTCTGGGCAGCGAGGTTGATTACGGTTCCCTGAAATGCGAACCGAAAATCGCGAAAGAAGTTTTCGGTTCGGTTAAGGACGTACGCTGCCTGTCTTCAGGAATTATTCAAAACACAAAAAGAGCGGGAGCTGTATTCGCCTCTGTTTATGAGCTGTCAAAAAAACATCCTGATATACCGGTAACAGGAAGCATTGCCGGCCCCCTGAGCACAACGGCCTCACTTATTGATCCCATGACATTTCTAAAAGAGCTGCGCCGCGAAAAAGATGAGGCCCACAGGGTTTTAAATTATGTAACGGACCGGCTCATTGAGTACGCGAAAATTATTGCCGACAGCGGCGCCGATATTATCGGCATCGCGGACCCCACAGCTACGGGGGAAATCCTTGGCCCGAAATTATTTGAGGAATACGCGCTTACCTATATCAATAAGCTGGCAGGCGCCATTCACGAGCTGGGTATTCCGGTTATTGTCCACATCTGCGGCGAACTGCGTATGGTAAAAGCCCATCTGCCCAGGCTCCGCGGGGACGCTTTAAGCGTTGACGCCTTTGTGAACCTGCGGGAACTTAAAAAAGAAACAGGCGTTCCGGTAACCATGGGTAATCTGAGTACATATATGCTGGAGTTCGGTACGCCGGAGAAAATTTACCGGGCGGCGCGGGGGCTTCTGAAAAACGATATAGACATTCTGGCCCCCGCCTGCGGTCTTTCCACATCAACGCCTCTTGAGCATATCACCGGTTTTACGCAGGCGGTTCAAAAAACGTAAAATGCCTGTCATATCATTCATCAATGAGAATATAAACGTTACTGTTGAGGAAGGCGTTTCCATTCTCGCGGGCGCGAGGGCTGCGGGAATTACCATTGAATCGCCCTGTAACGCCATGGGAACCTGCGGAAAATGCAAAGTGATAATCCACGGGCAGCCGCCGGAAAATCCCGGCGCGGCTGTACTGGCCTGTCAAACTCCGGTATCGGGGAATATCGCGGTTCTGGTTAAAGATTACAGGGAAGAGAACCGTTCATTGCGGATTCTCGCGGCGGGCAGCGGTTTTTCCTATGAAAAAGCCCCTTTTATAACAAAACATTTTCGCGGCGGCGCTACGCAAGTATATGGCGGGGATAAACCGCTGGGCGTTGAAGAGGGTAATACGGCCGCCGCCTGTTACGGGGTTGTGGTTGATATAGGAACCACAACCATTGTTTCGGTACTGGTCGATTTACATACCGGCGGGGAGCTTGCCTCCGATTCCATTCTGAATCCCCAAACCGTATATGCCCAGGATGTACTTAGCCGCATACATTTTGCATCAAAGCCTGAGGGGCTTGAAACTCTGCACAGGGTTTTTATTGAGGCCCTCAGGGCAATGCTTTTTAAAATGACCAGCCGGGCCGCAGCGGATATCCTGAACATTTATGAAGTTGTATTCAGCGGAAATACAACCATGATTCATTTAGCCTGTGCGGAAGACCCGGCTCCTCTGGGACGCTACCCCTACGCTCCCGCAATTTGGGGAGCGAATCACATTCCAGCGGATACGCTGGGAATATCACCCTTTGGCCGGATTTATCTGCCTCCCGTTATTTCCGCTTATGTGGGGGCGGATATTACCTCGGGGATACTGGCGTCCCGGCTGGATGAAAAAAAGGGGGCCGCTGTTTTTATCGACGTAGGAACAAATGGAGAAATGGTAATCGCCAAAGACGGAACTCTGGCCGCCGCGTCCACCGCCGCCGGCCCCGCCTTTGAGGGGATGAACATTAGCTGCGGAATGCGCGCGAACAGCGGGGCCATTGAAGCTTTTCATATTGACGATGACGGAAATTTTTCCTTTACCGTAATAGGCGGCGGTACGGCGAAGGGCATCTGCGGCAGCGGCCTGCTCGACATGTGCGCAGAACTAGTCAGAACCGGCGTAATCGGTTCAAACGGCAGATTCGTTTTCCCGGAAAAGGGAAATTGCAGCGACAGGCTGAAAAAAAGTTTCAGGAGCAAAGACGGAAAAAACGCTTTTTTTATTACAGACGATGTGTACCTTGCCCAAAAGGATATTCGCCAGATTCAGTTGGCAAAAGGGGCCATACGCTGCGGGATTGAAATGCTTCTGGCGGGATTGGGTATTGACGCGGAAAATGTGGAAACCGTGGAAATTGCCGGATCCTTTGGTTTTCACTTAAACGAAAACAGTCTTATCAATATCGGCATGATCCCTCCCCGGTTCGCGGGAAAGGTAAGGTTTGCCGGAAACACATCTCTCTCAGGAGGTCTTGCCTTTCTTCTGAACACCGCTTTCCGGGAAAAAATGAAGGCCCTTGTAAAACGTATCAATAAAATCGAACTTGCCGCCGATCCGGGGTTTGAACGGAATTTTATCAAATATTTAAATTTTTAAGAAGGCGCGTATGGCTGAAATAAAAATGGATTTAAACTCCTACTGCATAGGGCATACAACGGGAAGCGGAGACAATGACCGGCTCTTGGCCCTGCCCGAGGGTTTTGTTACCGAAGCCCAGGCTCTTGGCGCGGGAGTAAAGAAAACGGCCAATGGCTTTCTGACGCCGGAATATCTTTATAAGACCCCGGACATGCTTAAAGATATTGTGAGAATTGACGAGCAAAGCGCTGTCAAAATTATTCTGGAAAAAATAAAAAACGCTCCCAAAGATGTCCTTTTAAAAGTATCGGGCCCCTACTCTGTTCTGGCTTCGGTAATAGATCCGTCACTGCTGTACCGGTGGCTCAGAAAAGAACCGGACCTGATTCATGAAGCTCTGGAAAAAATAACCCGCGGACTCTCAGGATATATACAGGCGGCTTTCTCGCTTGGGGCAAAAATTCTTTCTCTGGCTGATCCTTACGCGAACGAGAAAATTCTGGGGCAAAACCGCTACAGGGAATACGCCGCGGCTTATTTTGTTAAACTGCTGGCGCAGATTCTGCGGGAGAATACGCGCGGCGTCATCCACCTCTGCCCCCATCATTCCCTGCTGCTTGAAGAATACGGCTACATTAAAAAAGAAACCATAAATTTTGAAACAGAATCCTATACAGAGGCGCTCCGCATATATTCCGCCAAAAACAAAATGCTGCTTGCCGGCCATCAATGTATCTATTCCGGCAAAGTACAGACGCTGCACCTGCTTACCCTGATGGGTACATAGCGCCCTGATTGTACTATGAGCGTAGCAGGGCAGACTGTCCGAAAACTATCCCAAAACACCAAAAACCGTGCTATCATAACCGCAGGAAAAGTACGGGAGGAATCATGGCCTATATCACCGGGGAAGAACGGCGGC
>JAISQU010000230.1 GCA_031274005.1 Spirochaetales bacterium | reverse complement strand
CTATTCTTGACCCATAACTCGATGATTGATTCGCAAGCGGGTCCATACCCCGCCCTTCAGGGCGCCTTGAACCCGGTTAAATCTTGTTTGTAGGGGGTATGGACCCGCATAAAATCCATACCTCGCAGAAATAAAAATCATGAGCAAATGAAGAATTCGAGAGAAAAAACCGCGGAGGACGCAGAGAAAGAAGAAAGCCCTTTGCCATTGGCGAAGGGTACAACCCGGTAGACGATGATACTGCCACTGTGTTTCACGCGCCTGCCACAATAACATCCCCTTCCGTGCGCCAGGAAAGCCGCTCGTCCCAGACGGGTTTGTCCGGGCGGCGGTTAAAAATTACCAGGTATGCCGGACCGCCGCCAAGTTTATCCCGGTAGCGGCGTATTTGCTCAAGACCTTCTTCCCTTACCGCCGCCGGCGTCTCGTAGGAATGAATCACTTTAATTTCGATGATGTACCGCTCTTTGTTATATTCCACGGCAAGGTCTACCCGGCCGCGGCCCGCGGCGTATTCCCGTTCAATATTACCCCCGCCGTTCAGTATCCGCTGCAAGAAGGCCATAAGCAGAAGATGCGGAAAGGCTTCGGGGTAATCGGATTTTTGTTCCCAGATTTCCGAATGCCGCCGCCAGAACTTCTGAAACTCCCGCAGGAGTTTTTCCATATCAAGGCCGCCGCCGGGTTTCTCCCATTGCCACTCCGGCTCGGGTATGGCAAGCTGCGTACTGTAGGTCATTTCACGGGCAATCACTTCCCGGTAAATGGGATTGGCGACAATGGGCGTTCCTTTCTCAAGGGTCACCAAACCCAAATCCAGGCATATGCGAAAGGAATCCCCCGCGGCAAGCCGGGTATCCGGTTCGCCGGTAATAAGGGTTTCCATAACTTTGCGGATGGCCGGTTCCTCCAGCCTATAGGCCAAAGCGTCCAGATGGGTTTCCCGGGCCAGAATCATTTGTTCCCGGGCTTCCTTTATGTGGTCTGTGGTTACGGTTTCCGCGCTGGCCTCGTCCAGTATCCGCATGGTGGCCCGCTGGAATAAAGAATTGACAAGCCAGGGCTGGCCCTTCGACTGCTCGTACACATAGTTCAGGGCTTCGGGGGTAATTTTTTGGCCGGTTTCTTCGGTCCTTTGGGCAAAGAGCCGGGCTATATCTTTTTCCTGAAAGTTGGCCAGCACAGCGGAATCCTCTTTTATATTAAAGGCGGAACCGGGGTTAGGCGCGACGCCGCCCTTGGCGGCGGTAATGTAGTCTTTCAAATCCCTCATACCCACCAGCGCGATGGAAACCGGGAATTTCCCTATGCCCCGGATGGCAAAACCGCCCCTCAATTGAGCCAGGAAGTTTATCAGGGCTTCGCCGACAAGAACATCCACTTCGTCAAACAAAACGATTAAGGCCTTCGGGGCGACAGCCGCCGCCCAGTTTCCCAGGATATTGCTTACCATGCTTTTGGCCTCTTTCGTTGTTAGCTCAGGAACCAACAACCCCGCCCAAGCGGTATGCTCCTTTATGGCTTCGCATATATCCGGCATGGTTTTTTCCGGCTCCGCGACGCCCCGGCAGCGTTCCACGCTCACATAGCAGGCTATGGCCTCTTTCCCTGAGTTTATCTCCCGCATCCAGCTTTGAAGAAACGTCGTCTTTCCCGTTTGCCGGGGGGCGTGCAGAACCCAGTACAACTGGTCTTTGATATACCTGTGCAACTGCGCGCCCACAAGCCGTTCTTCCGGAGGCAGCATATAATGCATCTCCGGCCGGCAGGGGCCGGTAGTATTAAAAAATCGGACTTCCCGCTTTTCCATTTTCAGAGTATAAACAAAATTACGCGCCGCTTCAATGAGCCAAGACAGGAGCTTCTCTCTTTGACAAATACCTTAAGTCTATTGTAAAATAGCTCATTCTACAAAACATAATAAAAGAAAGGGCTGTATGATAAAGATTCTGTTCTATACTCCCTACAAGGAAATAGAAATCCGCATTCTTGATATTCTCAAGGCATACACTGTGGAAGAAAAAATAGAGCCGCACTTTTTTTTATGCAATAATTCAGAAGAAATAAAAACCTCCCCCGTAGAGATGGATTATGACGCCATTGTCGCACGGGGAATGACAGCCGCAATTTTACGGGGGAAATCGGATATGAGTATCCCGGTGATTGAGCTTCTGGTCAGCGGTTCTGATATTGTGCGGACCATTCAGAAATGCCGGGAAATGTATCAGTGTCATAAGATTGCCGTAGTTGGCCCCCTCACAATGTCGTACGCGGCCAAGGTAATGGCTGCCCTTTCTACTTTTCCTATTGAAGTATATTATCTGCAGAACCGGAGCGACATCAATTCCATTATTTTTGACGCATTGCAGTCGGGCTGCGACGCCGTTATTGGCGGGACAACGGCGATTGATTATGCGGCGTCTATGGGCCTGCCGGCCGTTATGATCGAAAACAGCGACGAAAGCCTCTGGAACGCAATTAAGGAAGCGGTACACTCGGTTCATTTGCAGCGCCGGGAACGGGAACAGGCGGAATTCCTGAATGTTGTCATGGATAACTATAAAGAAGGTATCGTCGTTGTGGATGCGAAAGAGAATATTCAGTTTATCAACGATTTTGCGGCAAAGACTATTGACGTACAGGTTGGCGCGTGTCTGGGCAAAAACGCGATGGTTTGGTTTTATGATCTCAAGGACGCCATCACAGACGCTTTCGCCGAAGGCAGGACTACTCATACGCAGCTGTTTGTGCGTAAGGGACATTCTTACTCCACTACCATTATTCCAATCGTTATGAGGGAACAAACAATCAGTGTTATTCTGTGTTTTGATGATGTCAGAAGTATACAAAAAAACGAACAGCAAATTCGCAACAAATTATATAATAAGGGGATGGTTGCGGGGTATACATTTAATGATATTGTTCACAAAAGCGCGGATATGGCAGACCTCATCGCAAAAGCGAAACGGTTCGCGGTGGTAGAATCGAATATCCTCATCACCGGGGAAACAGGCGTTGGCAAGGAATTGTTTGCCCAGAGTATCCATAACCATAGTAAGCGGCAAAATGCTCCATTTGTAGCGGTAAACTGCGCGGCATTGCCTGAACATTTACTTGAAAGCGAGTTGTTCGGATACTCCGAAGGCGCTTTCACGGGCGCTTCAAAGGGGGGAAAGCAGGGATTGTTTGAATTAGCCCATAACGGTACGTTATTTCTTGATGAAATAGGCGAGATACCGCTGCCGCTGCAAAGCAAATTGCTCCGCGTCCTTCAGGAGAAGAATATACGCCGTATCGGAGATAATAGGGTAATTCCTGTTAATACCCGCATCATTGCCGCAACCAACAAGAATCTGCACGAATTGAGCCGCCGCAATTTATTCCGGCAGGATTTATATTATCGATTGGATGTATTGGAGCTCAATATTATGCCCTTACGAGAGCACCCGGATGATATTGTGCCATTGTTTGAAACATTTTTAAGCAGGCTGCTTCCCCAAATGGTAAAGCAGCCTGTTCTGACCAGCGAAGCCGCTGCTTTATTGCGATCCTGCCCCTGGGAAGGCAACATCCGCGAATTACAAAACATTGCTGAACGTGTTCTTGTATTAAATGAAAAGGACTTTATTGATGTTCAAACTCTTCGCTTGATAGTACCGGAAGCAACCGCACTGCCGCCTGCTTCCGGGAGCCTGTCCGCCTTTGCGCCCAATCCGGAAATCGAACGCATTATGAACGCATTAAGGCAGACTCATAGCCGGGAGGCTGCCGCGAAGCAGCTTGGGATAAGCCGAGCAACTTTATGGCGAAAAATCAGAGAATATGGAATATAGGGCGGAGTCTTGTTACATTTGTCGCATTCTGTTTAGACATGTTGCAACAATTTCATGACTAAATTCATCTAAAAAGAGAATATTTATACAGTAAAATAAAAAATCCTGTATATATATTAATTTTCCGGAACTATTCAGGTTTAAAACAATTCTTTCCCGCTTGGCCCGAATTTTGCAATATATATTCGGTAGAACGTACAGAGATTAAACATAACTGCTATTTTCATTCCGGATAAATAAGGAGGCCGAAAAATGAATAAACGTAAAAGCAATCTTTATTTTGAGGAACATATCTGCGCCGTACTATTTTCTGCAATTTTAACCATGATGTTTGCAAATGTTATGTGCCGGTATTTTCTCAACTACTCGCTGGCCTTTACGGAAGAACTCATACAAATACTGTTTATCTGGGCATCTTTTATGGGCGCGCCGATTGTGTGTAAGTTAGGTGTTAATTTAAGTTTTGATGTTCTTGCGGGACTTGTCCCAAAGAATAAACAGAAATATCTCACTCTATTGGTCCAGGGGCTTTCCATTATCCTGTTCGCGTGTCTTTTCTGGTTTGGTTTACGGCGAACCATCAATCAAATCCAGTTCAGGGCCGTCACTCCCCTGATGCAGTTTCCGGTTTGGTGCGGCTCTATCGCGATACCTATTGGTTCAGGATGCTATATATTCCGAAGCTCTCAACTTGTCTTCACGGCATTTAAAGGAGAACTGCGGTGACCAGCGGATTAATTGCCCTAACGGTTCTGGGGATTTTCTTTGGGCTTCTTTTTTTGAGTGTGCCCATCGCGGTTTCACTGGGCCTTGCGACTATTACGACAATGCTTATTGCAGGCATGCCGATAGACGCATTCGCAGACATTATGTATGCGGGCATGGGGAAGAACATTTTACTCGCAATTCCGTTCTTTATCATGACGGGACTGATTATGGAGAAGACCGGAGTTTCAAACAGTATTATAAAATTCGCGAAACTTCTTATTGGCCCCGTACCGGGCGGATTGGGCATCATGTCTATCGCCGTTGCTGTTTTTTGGGGGGCAATCTCCGGTTCCGGCCCTGCGACAGTAGCGGCCTTGGGTTCTGTACTCATCCCTGCAATGATGGCCTCAAAGTATCGCCCCTCCTTTGCTGCGGCAATCATCGCGTCGGGCAGCGGCATTTCGGTGGTTATTCCGCCAAGCGGCACCTTCATCATTTATGGAGTCATTACAAGTACATCGGTAGCGCGCATTTATGCCGCAGGTATGATACCGGGTATTCTGATGGGGGTATGTTTTGCGATATTTGTGATGATCTATTCAATATATAATGGCTACAAAGGAGAGTCCTACGGAACAATCCGGGAAATATTTACAGCCTTTAAAGAAGCGATTTGGGGATTACTCACACCGGTAATTATTCTTGGCGGTATCTATGGCGGTTTCTTTTCTCCCACTGAATCAGCATGTTTCGCGACCGTTTACGTTATTTTGATAGGGCTTTTCGTCTACAAACAAGTGACGCCCAAAGACATATATATTGTATTGGCAAAATCAGCCCTTACATCGGCGTCCATTCTGCTTATCACGGCAAGCGCATCAATGCTTTCGTACTTATTTACAACAAAAGGCATTGCAAGGCTTGTTAGTACCACATTCTTGAGCCTTACAGATAACGCTGTTCTTATTATGCTTATTATGCTGGTGATTTTACTCATTGCGGGCTGCTTTTTGGATGGCATATCTATTGTTTATTTATTTGTACCGCTATTTTATCCCCTGGCAACTCAACTCGGTTACGACACGGTGTGGTTCGGCATAATGGTTGTTATGACAACCTCAATTGGCATGATTACGCCTCCTGTGGCGGTAAATCTGTATCCGGCGGCCCGGTATGCGGGATGCACAATGATAGAGATATCCAAATCAGTTGCCGGATTTGTAATATCAGGAACGATAGCTATCGTGATAGCTATTCTATTTCCGGGGATTGCTACATGGTTACCCAATCTGATGAAGTTGTAAAATGCTGCTTTTATTAAGCAGATAGTTTTTTAAGGAGGAAAAGATGTCTTTCAAGAAAGGTTTGTCCGTGTTTCTGGCTGTAACATTGTTTATTGTGTTAAGCGCCTGCTCTTCAAGGGATGGCAACAGTGCGGCAGGTTCCTCAGCATCCTCAAGAGGTCAAGTTGTAATGGAAATTAAATGTGAAACGCCTCCTCCGGAAAGCGTGAATTTTGTACAGTTGATGCACAATTATTTCTTTCCGGAACTTGAAGCGCGTACTCAGGGGCGCTACAAAGGTGATATCTATCCCAACAGCCAGCTTGCCGGCGGAGATCAAATGACTGCGGTTAATATGGTACAGCAAGGTTCTATTGAACTGGGCATCCTGGGGTCCGGTCCGCTCGGATCGTTTGTCAAGGATTTACCCTATACTGCCATGCCGTTTTTATTCAACAGCTTTGAAGAAGTGGACAAAGTCTTTGATATGAATTCCGAATCCGGAAAGTATTTGCGCGAATTGCATAACAAAGCCGGCTTTGAACTTCTCGGTGTAGTAGAAAACGGTTTTAAGCAGATTACAAACAGCAAACGGCAGCTTTACAAGCCTTCCGATGCCAACGGCATCAAACTGCGTGTGTCCAGTAACCCTATTCTGGCCGATTGCTGGAAAGCGAACGGCGCGAACCCGACAACTTATAACATCAGCGAAGCATACTCCGCTTTTCAGCAGGGGGTCCTTGATGGACAGGAGAATGCTTTTGTCACGACAATTATTCCCAGTAAATTTTATGAAGTGCAGAAATATATCACTGTCGCAAACTATGCATATGAAATTTTTCTGATGGTGATGAACAGGAATGTATGGGAAAAGATTGATTCAGAGACGCAGCAAATCATGAAGACTCTTGCCGCCAAAGTTATAGCCGATGCAAAAGTTCTTGACAGAGCCTCGGAGCAGCAGGCCATAAAAACCGTAACAGACTATGGCTGTGATGTGTACATGTGGACGCCTGAAGATGTTAAAGTCTGGAAAGCCGCGTTTGCCGCTGAGATGGAAAAACACCGGGCCCTGTTCGACCAGAAACTTGTCGCCGCAATTGAGAATTCCAAATAACAAAAGTTTTAAGTCTTGGAATAAAATGAGAGGATGTAAAGGATGACTTACAATATTACCTGTATGCCGGGAGACGGCGTTGGACCGGAAATTGTCAATGAAAGCATCAAGGTGATGAAGATGGTTCAGCAGATTGTGACAGGATTTGATCTTAACTTTCAGCATTATGAGGCCGGCGCCGGGCATTACCTTAAAACGAAAACTGCTTTCCCTGATGCGGCTCATGATGCATGCAAGAACGGCCATGCCATTTTTATCGGCGCGATGGGCATACCGGAAGTACGCGACCAATACGGTGTGGAAATCCAGGCATGGGTTGGAATCACTCTGCGCAAAGAACTCAATTTGTTTGCGGGTGTACGCCCTGTCAAATTGTTCAGGGGGATTAAACCGGTACTGAACGGTATTGATTGTATTGATCTCATTGTTTTGCGGGAACAGTCCGAGGGCTTATTCGCTTCCTTTGGCGGAGGCTTCGAAGTCTACAACAAAGTTATGGGCGATACCCTGGTTATTACCCGTGAAGGGAGTACCAACATCACCGAATATGCGTTTAAGCTCGCGCAAAAACGTAAAGGCCGCGCGCCGGGGGCCCCAACAAAGGTTACCTGTGTGGATAAATCCAATATTTTCCGTTCATATGCTTTTTTCCGGAATATTTTTTTTGAAGTTGCCAAAAACTATCCGGATATTGAATGTGAATCTGTCTACATGGATGCCATGTCTCTTTATTGTGTACAAAGGCCAAACACATTTGATGTGATTGTTACCGAGAATCAGTTTGGCGACATCCTCTCTGATCTGTGTTCCGGTGTCGCCGGCGGCATGGGAATAGCGCCGGCCGGTGAGTTCGGACACGATTACGGCATGTTTCAATCGGCGCATGGATCCGCTCCTACTCTTGCGGGCAGGAACATTGTAAATCCCGTGGCGCAGATACTCTCCGCCGCCATGATGCTTGACTGGCTGGGAGATAAATATAACTGTGCGGAGCTGGGAAGAGCTTCCGAAATGATTGATAAGGCCGTGCAGGATGCCATTGCCGATGGTCATACGACGGAGGATTTGGGCGGCAGATGTTCCACCAGCGCCTTTGGCGATAAGATTGTGGAATATCTGAAAAAGCAAAGTGATTTATCATAAGCGAGGCTGACATATGGAAAAATTCAAGGTTGATTTTATTATTAAAAATGGACATGTCATTGACCCCGCGCAGGGGATCAACGCTGTCAAAACACTGGCTGTTAAAGAGCGCCGCATGGTTGATATTCCCCAGGGCAGCGGGATTGATGCGCGTTGGGAATTCGATGCGAAAGATTGTTTGGTTGTTCCCGGGCTTATAGATTTTCACTCTCATTATTACTATCACGGCACAACATCCAGCATTAACCCGGAAATAGCGTTTCTTGCTGAAGGAGTCACAACCGCAGTAGATCAGGGGAGCGCGGGACTGGCTAATATATGTAACTTTCTTGACACTATCGCCGGCCTTACAGTAAAGACAAAGGTATTCCTTAATGTGAGCGCTCCGGGGCAGCCTTTTGGTGGTTACATGCCCGAACCTTTTGTTCCGGAAAAATGGGAACGCAGCCGTTTTCGTGATGTGCTGGAATACGGCGGAGACCGTATTGTCGGCCTTAAAATGAGAACAAGTAAAAGCGTTGTGCTGGAAACAGGGGCGCGGGCTTTTTACGAATCAGTCAAGCTGGCCGGCGATCTGGGAAGAAATCTTGTTGTACACATTGTAGATCCTCCAATGACTCAATCCGATCTTGCAAATGCCATGCGACAAGGCGATGTGATGTGTCATATTTATCATGGCAGAGGCCATACTATTTATGAGAACGGCAAGATCGCGCCGGCGATTTTGAAAGCCCGCGAGCGCGGCGTTATTATGGATGTTGCGCACGGCGGACAAAATATCTCACTGAATGTTGCGGCCAGGGCTATTGCCGATGGTTTTCCGCCTGATGTTATCAGTGCGGATCAGTCTTCCCTGGATTGGCTGGTTCCCGACAATTACAATCTGCCGTATGTCATGTCTCAATTTCTGGCATTCGGGATGAAGATCGAAGATATTATCCGCTGTACAACAGCGACGCCGGCTAAACTTCTTGGTATGGAGGGTAAAGTGGGGACGCTTGCTCCCGGGGCTTTTGCGGATATAACTGTTTTGCAGATCAAGAATATTCCGACTGTTTTCCAGAACTCATTCAGAGAGACATTTAAGGGGGAACAATTACTGATTCCGCAGGCAACTTTCGCAAACGGCCTTCTGGTTTACAAACCAATTGACTCGGCCGTTAAACGTGACAGCGAAGAATTCGGTCATAGTATTTAATTGAGAAGGGAACTATATGAAAGCAGTATTTATTGAGCAGCCTTATAAGGTGAAGTTTATCAACGCTCCGGAACCGGTTATCAAGAATCCCGATGAGGTAAAAATACACATAGCCTTCACCGGAATCTGCGGTTCCGAAGTCCATGCATACAAGGGTACTCATCCTACGCGGCTTCCGCCGATTATCTCCGGCCATGAATCATCCGGTGTTATCAGTGAGATTGGCTGCGCTGTTAAGGATTTTAAAGTTGGTGACAGAGTGATTATTGAACCGCAGAAGGCATGCGGCAAGTGTCCGGATTGCCTGCGGGGCGACTACAATGTTTGCCCCGAGAAGGCCGTACTGGGTACTATCAAATGGCAGGGGTCATTTGGAGAGTATATTGTTGCGCCGGAGCGTTCTGTTTTGCACCTTCCTGACTGTATCCCCATGGAAGAGGGGGCTCTGGCGGAACCCCTGGCTGTGGCGGCGCACGCTGTACGCATTTCGTCTGTCGGGCTTGGCAGGTCTGTTCTCATTCAGGGCTGCGGCCCCATCGGCATTTCACTACTGGCGATGTGCCGCCGGGCGGGCGCCGGGAAAATCATTATGACTGATGTTTCCCTGTACAATATGGATGCGGCAAAACTGATGGGCGCCGATGTACTTATCAACGCGCAGAAACAGGACGTGGTCAAAGAGGTCTTAACCGAGACGGGCGGGGCCGGCGCCGAAGTTGTATTTATGGCCATCGGAAATGCTGAAATTCTTGATCAGGCTGTTCAGTGTACCAGGCGTTACGGGCAGATTATGGAGGTTGCTCACTTTGGCAGCGAACCTCCCTTTGACGCCAGGAACTACCGCTGGAAGGAATTGGCCATGCAGGGTTCATATATGTTTGTCAGAAAAGATTTTGAGATTGTCATAGCGGCGCTGGCGAGCGGGCAGATCAATGTCAAGCCGATGATTTCCAAAATACTGCCGGTTGAAGACTGTGCGGCGGTTATGAAGATGGCGCATGATCGATCTGAAGATTTTGTGAAAATTCTGTTTCAATTTTGAGAAACTCTTATGCGAAAAAATGACTCTCCTCGCCCTGAAGAGCGAGGTATCGTCGTTCTGCAAGGTATGGATTGTATGCGGGTCCATACCCCAACAAACAAAGCCTTACCGGGTTCAAAACGCCCTGAAGAGCGGGGTATGGACCCGCTTGCGAATCAATTGGGAATCGGGAGTTTCGCGTACCGTTATCACGCGGGGATTCCGGCCTGTATGCCATCTGTCCCAATGACTCCCATGGGTTTTATCAACGCAGCCGCGCAGCTTGGTCTTGGACGTATTCAGCTTTGCGAAAACTTAAAATATGCCGGCTGCGCGGAATCCTGTATCAGCGCGCTGGCAAACCGGACAAAAGAGCTCGGCCTGGTTGTTGAAGTGGGCATGAATGGCATTACCCGTGAGAACCTCCGCAAACATATTGGACTTGCCCGTATGTTTGACAGCAAATTTATTCGTGCGGTAATTGGCAGCCTGGATGAGAGCAGCGAAAGCACGGCAGAAGCTGCCACGGAAAACCTGAAAAGCGTGTTGGACGAATGCCGCCAATATGAAATACATATCGGCATAGAAAACCATTTTGACCTTACGACGCCGCAGATTATACAGGTAATTCGGAGCGTAAATGATCCTCTGATAGGTACGGTTTTTGATTCAACCAACGCTGTCGGTTTTTTAGAACATCCGCAGGAAACGCTCGCTCTTATGCTGCCTTACATAAAATCCGTACATTTAAAAGATTTTCGTATGATTAAGACGGAAGCGGGCATCACTCTTACAGGGCAAATTCTTGGGCAAGGAATCCTTGACGCCGAATCCATTCTGAAAAAAGTAATCGCTCAAAATGCGGAAGCGTCAATTATTATTGAGCTTACCATCCGCCGGCAAGATGGCTTATCTGCCGAAGAGGCAGTTGAAGAAGAAGAAAAGCAGATACGGCAGAGTGTTGAATACGCGAAAAAGCTTTGCGCCCGCTTATAGAGCATATCCCCCGCGGATTTATCCCAGCGGAAAGATGATTCCCGTAGACAGGCGCGTTGATGTGTTCAGCCAGTCCGGCTCTCCAAAAAGCAGATCCTGGCGGGCCTCCAGATACCATTCCATGTACGGATGTACTCCCGCGCGTATCCCCGCGGTGAGAAAAGGCCCCGGATAGATTCTGTTTGTACCTTCTTCGGGAATAAAAAACTGGGCCGACGCTCCTATGCCGAAATAGTAGGCGAAAGTGTCATTTATCGGAAAGATGAAGTTCACGCCCAGATCCACGGGAATCAAAAAGTCCGCGTCGGTGTCCCCGCCATCCTTGTGCGTGCTGATGGCGAAACTGCTTCCCAGAGTAATATCCACATCGGGGTTAAGATGGTGAATATACTGGGCGCGAATATCAAGATAGGATTTTTCATAATTCGGAAAATCCACGCCCGCGCCCGCGGACAGGGACTGTGAAAACGCCGCGGGACACAGAGCCGCGAGGATGACAAGAAAAAACAGAGCACAACGTTTCATAAAATGCCTCCCGAATCAGAAAGCGCCATCCATCAGAATGCCGCCTTCGTTTCTCTTTGCGTACAATTTTAGAATATACCGGATGTTTGCCATGCGTTCGTTTAACTCCACCGATTCGTTTGACAGGCGGCGGAAAAACTGGTCGCTTGTCAGGCCGGGCGCCAGGGAACCCCTTCCGTGACCCTGCGCGTGCAGCTGCGCAAGTTCAAGAAGGCGGAAGTAAACGGGTTCAAACAGAAATACAACTCTTTTTATATTAAAAAGCGGCCCGGCAAGAGCGGTCTTCTCTTTCATTATATCCACCGTTGAACCAATCTGATTGCGCGCGTCTTCCCTGTACCATTTATCAAGGATGGTCTTTTGGGACAGCAGATTCCGGTAGACCTGATCAAACTGGGTTTTCAAATCAATGTAGCGCCGCGCGTAGTCCGCGATAGCCTTGTTCGCGTTGCCCTTGAAGGCTTCAATTTTTTCCGTACTCCAGTTCTGCCGGTATGTTTCAATATCGGAGAGCCGTACGGGTATATCATGGAAAATGCCCTCTGCCGTTCTCTCCACGACTACGCCGGGCGCGGCAAAAAGGCTGTTGCCCCCCTCCTGTTCCTCGCAGCTTACGAAGCCCTCTGAACAGGTCACAAGAATATCTCCCGCCACGGACAGGAGGACCTCAAACTGAGTGCCCCTGACGCCCATGACCGACCCCTGGACGCGGACTTCGAACTTTGACTGGGGCGAAAGTTTTTTTACTGTGGCGGAAACCGAACCGGACAGAAGCTGCACCGACCCCTGCCTGCTGTTCTGCAATGACGCCATTTCTATATACAGCGAGCTGCCCGGCTGTACCCTGATTGTTCCATTGATGCCGCTTTCGGGAAAGAGGGTAACTTCGACCATGCCCTTGCCCGTTGTCGTGATGGAGTCGTAATTTTCCACGACAGTACCGAAGTCGGCGTTGAAGGTTTTTCCCGCCCGCGTGATGGTAGCTTTGGCAACCATGTAGGAAATCTCTCCAACCCCATCGCCTGCGGCCAGAAATCCGGCCGACAGGGCGCACGCCAGAAATGACAGAATTATACGTTTCATTTTTACCTCATTTACCGGAATAGCATCCCGGGAGCCTGTCGGACTTCTAAATACATGTGAGCCGAAGACGGTTCTGCGATTTTCGGGAAAACCCGAAAACACATTACCCGGGACGCTTGGGCGACCAGCCCCCGCCTTAAGCGCAACAGGCTCCTGTGTGTCATCTATAAAGAACATACACCAAATTTCGGAAATCGTCCAGATGGGATAGGGCAAGCTCATGAAAAATCTTAATTCCTTACACCAAAATACTACTTTATAGAATAACACGCGTTTTTCCGTACGCCGCAGCGCCGATTTCCGGGTCTGCGCAGCACTCCGGAAGAATCTCCGCGACCTTTCCCAGGCAGACCTCAAGAAGGGGTTCTTCCGCGGGGGAGAACCTGCCCAAAACATGGGAACTTACATCTCCCCGCGCCGGCCGGCCCACGCCTATTCGCAGACGCCAGAAGTCCGCGGTTCCCAGGTTGTTCCTGATGGATTTTAGGCCATTGTGGCCGCCAAGGCCGCCTCCCCTGCGAAAGCTGATGGTACCAAAAGGCAGTTCCGTCTCGTCATGGACGACAAGCAGCCGCCCCGCTTCTATTTTGAAAAAACTCATGCAGGCCCGCACGCAGTCTCCGCTCAGGTTCATAAAGGTTTGAGGCGTCAGAAGAATAAGCCGTCCGGCCGGCTGTCCGGCGCCGGTAAGGGCATAGCGGCCCTTGAACTTCTCCTGCCAGGCGAGAGAGGCGTAAAAAGGAAGCTGTTCCGCGGCCATCCATGCCACATTGTGGCGTGTCTTTTCATATTCCTTGCCGGGGTTTCCCAAAAAAACAAGCAATTGTATAAAAAAATGATTTTTTTCCCACATTTTTTTCTAAAGTATAGTACAATAAGAATTATGAAAAGTGATACCAACAAGAAATACAGACTGCTGACGCGCAGCGATTTTGACGGACTGGTGGCCGCCGTGCTGCTCAAACACCTGGACCTTATTGATGAGATAGTATTCGTTCATCCCAAGGATATGCAGGATGGAAAGATAGAGGTCTCGGACAGAGACATAGCGACGAACCTGCCGTATGTCGAAGGCGTTTTTCTGTGCTTCGATCATCATGAGAGCGAGGCGCGGCGGAGCGCAAAACGTGAGAACCATATCATTTACCCCGAAGCCCGTTCGGCAGCCCGTGTTGTCTGGGATTATTACGGCGGCGGGACGGCCTTTCCCCCTCTTTTTCTGCCCATGATCGAGGCCGCGGATAAAATTGATTCCGCGGATTTTACAATGAACGACGTAATGAATCCTTCGGGTTGGGTTCTTCTTGGATTCATAACCGATTCCCGTACGGGGCTCGGGCGCTTCAAAGATTTTAACATGTCCAATTATAACCTGATGATGAAACTTGTGGATCTGTGCGAAACCGAAGAGCTTGACAAAATTCTGGAACTCCCCGACGTGCAGGAGAGAATCCTGCTGTACCGCAAACACGAGGAACTGTCCCGCAGACAGATACAGAGATGCTGCCGTATCGAGGACAAGGCGCTTATTATCGATCTGCGGGGAGAAGAAACCATTTACGCGGGGAACCGTTTTACCCGTTACGCCCTGTATCCTGAAACGAACCTGAGCATACAGATTATGTGGGGCCGTGATAAAAAAAATACGGTTATCGCCATAGGCAAGTCCATTTTCAACAGGACATCCAAAGTGAATATAGGCGCGCTTACTCTGGACTATAAAGGCGGCGGTCACGCGGGGGCGGGAACCTGTCAGGTGAGCAACGACCAGGCGGACGGGATACTCAAGGAGCTGTTAAAGCGCATACGCGAGTCCGAAGCTGTGCAGATCTGATTAAGCATGACAGATCAAGTACGCAAAGAAATAGACAGGCGGCTGACCTTTGCTATTATCAGCCATCCCGACGCGGGGAAAACAACCATTACGGAGAAGCTGCTTCTTTTTGGCGGCGCCATACATGTGGCGGGGGCCGTTAAATCGAAAAAGAATACGCGCGCTACAACCTCGGACTTTATGCAGATAGAGCAGGACCGCGGCATTTCCATTTCCACATCGGTCATGGGTTTTGAATACCGCGGACGCAAGATCAATCTTCTGGATACGCCGGGGCACGCCGATTTTTCCGAAGACACCTACCGCACCCTGACGGCGGTTGACAGCGCTCTTATGGTCATAGATTCGGTAAAGGGCGTTGAAGAGCGCACCCGTAAACTCTGCGAAATCTGCCGTATGCGCACGACGCCCATCATTACCTTTATGAACAAGATGGACCGCGAGGGCCGCGAACCGGTGGAACTGCTCGACGAGGCGGAAGAAGAACTGGATATTACGGTGTGCCCCATGAGCTGGCCCGTGGGTCGGGGGCGCGATTTCAAGGGAGTCTACAGCCTGTACGAAAACAAGCTGTTTTTTTTCAATCCTCACGGCGGGCGCAGCGAAGCGGACGGCGTGGAGATTTCCGGGCTGGACGACCCGCGCCTTGACCGGATGGCGGGGAGTCTTGCGAAAAAACTGCGGGAAGAAATTGAACTGATTCAGGGCGTCTACCCGGCCTTCGACAGGCAGCGCTACCTTGCGGGCCTTCAGACTCCGGTTTTTTTCGGCAGCGCCCTGAATAACTTCGGGGTACGGGAACTTCTTGATTGTTTTGTCAACATAGCCCCCCCTCCCCGGCCCCGGCCTCTGGAAGACGGGGATGCGGTCTCCCCCTACAACGACAGATTTTCGGGCCTGATCTTCAAGATTCACGCGAACATGGACCCCCGGCACAGGGACAGAATCGCCTTTATGCGGATATGCTCCGGAGTTTTTGAGCGAAACAAAACTTATCAGCATGTTCGTTCCGGTAAACCCTATAAAACCGCCAGCCCCACGGCCTTTATGGCCCAGGACAGGATGGTCATTGACGAGGCGTATCCCGGCGATATTGTCGGCCTGCACGACACGGGAGCGTTTAAAATCGGCGACGCCCTTACCGAAGGCGAAGACCTGAGGTTTACCGGCATACCAAATTTTTCTCCGCAGATATTCAAGTCGGTTTTGAATCAGGACCCGCTGAAATCCAAACAGCTTGAGAAAGGACTACAGCAGCTTGCCGAAGAAGGCGTTGTGCAGCTTTTTTCGCGGCTGACAGGCAATGAAAAACTCGTGGGCGTGGTGGGAGTTTTGCAGTTTGATGTTCTGCAGTTCCGGCTTGAAAACGAGTACAAGGCCCTGTGCCGTTTCGAGGCGACAGAATACACCACGGCCTGCTGGCTCAAGTGCGGGGACAAAAAAACGCTGGATGACTTTATGCGGCGGCACAGCGCGAAACTCTGCCGGGACAGGGAAGGCCGCCTGGTTTTTCTTGCCCGCAACCGCTGGATGATAGACCGTACCATGGAAGCCGAAAAAGGCATAGAGTATTTTTTTACCTCGGATTTTTGATTGGAAAAGGCATGGTCCATCAGCCCCGTGCGTACCAGCCCGGCTTTCTTATATTCGCTGAGCCTCATATACCACGCCCTCAATTTAAGGCTCGCCTCGAGAATATGATTGAGCGGCTGCGCCAGCAGCGTCGAGGACAGCTCCCGACCTTTTTCCAAGCCTTCTTCCCGGCCCTCTTCCCGCTCTACTACCACTGCGTCTTCAAGTTTTCATTCGGTCATTAACATATTTACCACCTCCGAACCGTGGGTTTCCAAAAAGGACCTCAGTATATTGTTGGCGATACACCAGGCTATCGCCTTTTTCATGGCTTCTTTCTTTTCGTCTTCCGTAAGCTGCCGGGGCCGCCTGCCTCCGGCGATTTCGGCTTCAATCTCCCTCACCCGGGCAATGAAGGCGCTGTACCCGCCCAGTTTTTCACACCGCCGTACTATGGGTTCGTTGTGACCCCTGTTAATATTGTATACCTTAACGGTTAATTCCAATTCGGGCGCTCTGCCTTCCGGTATGCCCAGCGCGGAGGCGTCCTCAAAGGCGTCCGACAATTTCAGCGTGTCCTCGTCCGGGTACGGCTCTATGCCGTTGTACAGCACGATAAATTCCGCAGCAATGCTCAATTTAGACTCATGGCGGGTGTAACCCAAAAACACACAAGGCGCGGGGCGATGAAAAAAGCTCTCTCTAGTACCGTGATTAGTCTAAATCATAAGAAAAGAATTTTCACCGCAAAGTCGCAGAAGTCGAAAAAGTGAAAGAGCAGATTGCGGAAAAATATAGTAACTTGTTACATTACAAAAAAT
>JAISQU010000110.1 GCA_031274005.1 Spirochaetales bacterium | reverse complement strand
AGAAAATATAGTAATTCGTTACACTATAAGAAATTATAACAACGGTACAAGTTCTGATTCTACTTTCTTTTTCCTAACTTCTTCGACTTATTCGACTTCGTGGTTTTTATTTATCTTTGTTTTTAGACTAATCAAGGTAATAGGAGCCTGTCGCGCTTTTTACTGTTATCCCTACAGATATTTCCCCAAAAGCTGGAAAACTTTTTCAAGCTCAGGGTCGTTTTTTAGATAGTGCCGCCTGATTTCATCTTCGCGCAGGCCGATAAGCTCATGGCTCATGTAGTGAATCCAGGTATCGCCGCCGTCGTCTTTGACAACATGTTTACGGCAGTAGAAATCCGGCTGTATGGGGTGTTCAAACCCGCCGGCGGGACGCGTCTTGTAGTCGTGCACGGCCACTTTTATATCTTCGCGCGGAATGCCTTTTTCAAGAAAAATGTCGACGAGGTAATTTATGGTATTGCCTGAATCGAAAATATCGTCCACAAGCAGTATCCTGTCGCCGCTGCGCAGGTGGTCGGGGTTATAGGTCCAGCCGTCTACCCGTACCTGCGCGTGCTGCCGTATGTCCGAATAGGAACGGGCCACCACTGCGGCGTAAAACACGGGCCTCTGGCCGCGGCGGACAACCTTGAAATACTCCGAGATGATGTTTCCCAAGCAGGCCCCGCCCCGGAGGCTGACGTAGATAATGTCGGGCGTAAAACCCGATGTATGAATGCTGTGGGCGAGTTTCAGCCCGTTGGAGCGTACCGTATCAAAGTCCAGGAATTCCTTCATGCGCCCCCCTTTAACGGAAAACCCCTATACTCATTTTCACGCCCTTGCGCTCATACACAAACTCTATCTTTTCGGAACGTTTGTCGTTGAGCTGTTCATAAAAAGCCGGAACCGTGTCTATCGTTTTGCCGTTCATTTCGACGATGAGGTCCCCGCTCTGCAGCCCTGCCAGAGCGCCGGGGGTACGCGGTTCGACCGATTGTATAATGACGCCGTCTGAGGTCGAAATCTCAAGCTCTTTGCGTATCGCGTCTGTTAAAGGAATAACGGTAAGGCCCGGCCAGAGATTTTTGCTTTGTTCGGAAATGGTTTGCTGCGTGTCGCGCGCCATAATGGTAACGGATGCTTTTATTTCGCGGCCCTGGCGTATCAGGGTAAAGTTCGCCTTGTATCCCACTGCAAGGTCGGCGATCTTCTGCACCAGGTCATCCGATGAGCCTATTTTTTGATTATCCAGAACAGTTATAAAATCCCCGGGAAGGATGCCGCCCTTGTCGGCGGGCGAACCCTTGAAGACGTGATACACAAAAGCGCCCCTTGAGTCCGGCAGTTTCAGATTCGGCGCCATCTCGGAGCTCAGGCTGGAGATGCTCACCCCCAGCCACCCGTACTGGACGGCGCCCTGTACTATAAGCTCGTCAACCGCTCTTTTTACGTTGTTAATGGGAATCGCGAACCCCAAGCCTATGCTTCCGCCCGTGGGCGAGGTAATCCAGGTATTGATGCCCACAAGGTCGCCCGCGAGGTTCACAAGGGCGCCGCCGGAGTTCCCCTGATTGATAGAAGCGTCGGTCTGTATAAAATCGCTTATGTTGCCCTCCGGTCCGCCGCGGCGGCCCAGGGCGCTGACGATTCCCGCTGTAACCGTGGACTCAAGGCCAAAGGGACTGCCCACGGCCAGAACCCAGTCACCCACATGCAGGGAGTTGGAATCCCCAAGTATGGCAACGGGAATATCCTCAGCGGATTCAAAAGAAATAACCGCCAGATCTTTTCTGTCGTCCTTGCCGACAAGGGTCGTTTTGAACTGCCTGCCGTCAAGAAGGTGAATATTTATCTCGTCCGCCTTGCCCACCACATGATTGTTGGTAAGCACGTAGTAGACAGAACCATCCCGTTTCAGAATAACGCCCGAACCAAGTCCGTTGTTCCTGAACTCCCGCTCCGGAGAGTTCCCCTCATCGGGCCTGCCAAAGAAGTAGTAAAACCAGGGCAGATTTTTTTCGCCCTGGCCCTGTTTGCGCACCGAACTGACATTGATTGTAACAACAGAGGGCCGCACCTTCTCCGATATTGAACGAAAGGAGTTTTGAAGGCTTTCAAGATGCCTTATCGCCTCAGTGTCGGCGTCCTGGGCATAAGCTGTCGGTACAGCGGAAGGAACTTTCGTCGAACAGGAAAAAGATAAAAGCGCGAGGGAAAAGCCCAAAATAATTCCTGTAAAAACCAGATTAAAAATAAAGACATTTTTTGATGAGAAAAATCTGCGTAAAATCATGTGCAATCCTCCTACCACTTACCAGGCGGTTAATATTTCTGTATGATCGGCAAAGATGGCGAGCGTGTGTTCAAAATGCGCGGAAAAACTGCCATCGCCGGTAACAACTGTCCAGTCATCTTCCAGCACTTCCACATCGTCCCCGCCCGCGTTGATCATGGGTTCTATTGCCAAAACCATTCCCGGTTTAAGCCGGGGGCTGGGGCCGGGGCTGGGATAATTGGGTATCTGCGGTTCTTCGTGCTGGGAAAAGCCCACTCCGTGGCCGCAGAATTGTCTGACAACCCCGAACCTGTGTTTTTTGGCGCGCGCGTAGACGGCTTTGGAAATATCGCTTACCCTGTTTCCGCAGACGGCTTTTTCCACAGCCAGTTCCAGGCATTCGCGCGTAACCTGCATCAAGAGCCGGTTTTCTGCAGACACCTGGCCAATGGGCAGGGTAAAAGCCGCGTCGCTGAAAAACCCTTCATAATCAAGACCGCAGTCAAGGCTCAAAATATCCCCGGAGCGCAGTTTTCTTTTGTTGGGTATCCCGTGAATCACCGTATCGTTCGGCGATGTACAGATGGCGGCCGGATATCCGTCGTAACCCAGAAAGGCGGGTTTCGCGCCAAGCTCGCGGCAGCGGGAGCGGACAAAGGCGTCTATGTCCTTTGTCGTTATCCCTTCGCGGACGATATTCTTTACTTCGCCAAGAAGCTGCGACAAAAGGCGGCATGATTCCCGTATGCCCGCGATTTCCCTGTCGTTTTTCAAGCGTATCATAATCTAAGCATACCATTATTCTCCCCGAGCTTCAAGTTTCCGCAGCTTTTGCAGGGCTTCGGGGTGATGGGGATTTTTTTCAAGAAAACTCCGCATCACCGAGGAGGCGTCGGGGAAACGTCCCAAAAGGACAAGGGTATCAAATATGCGCAGCTGCGTATTCGTATCCAAATCATATGTTGCGGAAAAAGCCATGACCCCGGCGGCCCGCCGGAAAGCCTCAAGAGCCTCCCCGCAGCTGCCCAGCTTCAGATACACAAGCCCCAGATTGTAGAAACCCTCAGGACATTCGGGAAACCTCTCGGTCTGCCGTAAAAGCTCCTCCCGCGCCGCGGCGGGCTGCCCTTCGGCAAGGTCGAGGGCCGCAAGGTAGGACAGGGAATACTCATCCTCTTCCGCCCGCGGGCCCAGAAGCTGCCGGATTCCCGGATAATCATTCATGGAGAACAGGTGCCACCGGAGCAGGGCCGAAACCGCGCCGGCGCCGGGGCTCTGGTTATGCAGTATCCAGAGTTCCGCCACAAGGCGGCCCAGGGGAAGCTCTTCCCTCTGCGCTATAAGCCGCAGCGCCCGCGCAGCTGCCAGTGTATGTGTATCCGCGCCTTCTGCCCCGGCAGAATAATCAAGAACGATTTTGCCGGCGGCCTCTCTCCCTTCGGCCGTTTTGTTCTCAGCGATAAGAGTTTTCGCGTACTCAAGCATAAGCAGGGGATCACGGGGAAAAAACGCGAGACCCCTCTGCAAAGCGGGCATCCCCGAAAAAGGAGTTTTTCTGTTTTGCAAAAAATTCATGGCAAGATACGGGACAGGGGAATAATCCGGAAAGTTCCGCAGAAAAATTTCATGAAAATTTTCGCTCTCATCGTATCTTCGCTGCCGCATAAGAGAGTCCGCGCGAAGCCGCAGTGAACGGGGCAGCATTTTTTCTTCCGGCCCCATGAGGTCCCAGTATGTGTCCACTTCGGCAAATTTCCCCGCGTCGTAGGAGGCGAGAGCCGTAATATAGGGATATTCCATACCGGGCCCGCTCAAAATCTCCAGAGCCTCTTCCTGCCTGCCCGCTTCCAGAAGCAAAAGCGCGGCGTTAAGAAAAAACCCGGACTCGCCGGACAGCTCTGCCGCCGCGATAAAATCAAGGTAATTCCGGCTTTCAGGAAGAACCGCGTAGACCAGCTCGCCCAGGGGCTCTCCGGCGGGAAGCGTTCGGCCGCGCACATGAATCTCCGCGGCGAGGCTTCTGTACTCCGTACCGGCGAGTTTCGGTAAAAAGGCGGCGGCCTCTTCCGCTCTGCCTGTGTCCATCAGGGCAGTGGCGGCGGCCGCGGCAATATCCTCACTGTCCGGGTGGGCTTTTTGCGCCCGCAGCGCCATGCCGCAGAAAAGCGTATAATCCCCTGTCCGCAGGCCCAGCGTTCTGCAGCGCTTCAGAAGCTGCATCCAGCCGCCCAGGTAATCAGGATAGCTATGCATGCCTTCCATGATTTTCCGCGCCTCCCCGTAATTGCCCGCGTCCAAAAGTGCGTCAATGTTTTCCAGTGAATAGGACAAATCAGCGGAATGCTTTGCGGTCCGCAGGGAATATACGGCAAGGCCAATGAACCCCGACAGAAGGACAATGCCCAGAATAAGCAGGATAATATGAATGGGTTCAATTTTTTCACGGGCTTTCATGATTTTCCAGAGCTTTCCTGATTCCGTCCAGAACCCCGTTGATGAACCTGTAGGACTCATCGGTTCCGAAGTCTTTCGCAATGTCCACGGCCTCGTCTATAACAACAGAGGCGGGAATATCCCTCAGAAAAAGAAACGAATACACGCTTACGCGCAGAATTGCCAGATCAATGCGGTTCAGGCGGCTAAAATCCCAGTGCTCCAGATGCTTTGAAATAAGCTCATCAATCGCCTTCATATTCCCTATTGCGCCGGCAGTCAGTAAAGAAGCGAAATTCTGTATACTTTCGTCGACATCCTCAGAATCTTTCTCCTGTGCCCAGGAAAAATGCGTTAAATCGCTTACGCCGCAGTGAGTAAAATCATAGGCAAAGAGAGCCTGAACAGCAAGAATTCTGCCTTTACGCCGGGGTCCCATGATTACCAGTTCAGATACTGCTCATAAACGGTAATCTCAGCGTCTTTTTTCAGCTCTTCTATGAGATCGGTCAAAGCCTTTTGAAAAGTTATTTGCTGGTTCTGCGCCCTGACCGTATTCTTTATCCGCTCTTCCACCGTAACGGCTGCGCCGGGAAAAACCGGGTCTTTAAATCCCAGAAGTTTCGGCTCCCGTTTTTCCGAGACCTGAATAATATGCAGGCCGATGTTCGACTCAATAATGCCGCTTACCTGATTTACGTTCATGGCGAAAAGAGCGTCAAAGAAATTTTTCCCCAGAACCGCCTGCCGCCGGGCGTCATTACGCGCGAAATAACCGGCGTCGCCCCCCTTGTACTTGGTGTTTGTGTCATCCGAATACTTCAGAACCACATCCTTGAACTGGGAGCTGCGCAGCTCCGCGAGAGCCTCCTCCGCGCGCCTGCGCGCCAGCTGCTTTTCCGTGTCGGAAAGACTGCGCGTCGCGATATACACCTGGTTGAAACGCACAATCTGGGGATTGGTAAAATCCGTGGCGTTCGCTTCGTAAATTTGCCGCAGTTCGGCGTCGCTGGGATCCTTGATGTCGTTGAAATAGGAACGCTTCTTCTCCATAATGTATTTTTCCTGAATAAGCCGCTTTCGCATGGTCGCGGTAAACTCGTCCCAGGAAAGGCCGATCTGATTCTGAACAATAGTCCTGAACTGCGCATCGGACACATCGGGCGCCATCTGCTCTTTATAGCGGGCAATGTTCTCGTTCAATTCGTTCTCGCTGGCCCGGAAATTATCCCGCGCCGCCGCCTGATTGATCAGAATCTCGCCTATCTGCAAATCGAGCATACGGCGCCTGTTATCCGGCGGCAGGGGCTGCCGCGTCTGGCTTTCCACAAGTTCTATCTGCTGCCGCAGCTGCCTCTGGGTAATCACTTCCGGTTTTGTAAGCCGCACCCGCGCGACAGTCTGGTCAATAACCTGAGCGAAAGAGAAACCCGCGGACACCAAGACAAGAATACCCATTGCAAGCGTTTTTTTCGTAAACAACATTTTTCACCTCTTTTCCTATGAGCAGCCAAGTTTTTGTTTCATTCCGCCGGAGATCCGCTTCCCTGATTTTCGGTCAAGATAATCCCCCGCAAGATCGGCCCTGCCCAGGCCTAGATATACTTCAGCGATTTTTTTTGTATAAAAATTTGTTTCTTTATGTGATAAATTAAATTCGACAACCTGAAAATACCGCGCCAGGCATTCCTGCGGCGGCAATTCACGGGAGAGTTTTGAGGCGGCAAGGCTGCGCATACGCGCGATAACCTCTTCAAGAAAATGCCTAAAATACGGCTTCTGCCTTTCGAAGCGCACGATTTTCACAAGCAGGTCAAAGGATTTTGCGTATCTGCGCTGCTTTTCGTATTCCTCCGCCAGCAGAAAGGCGCAGTCCATGAAATCTTCCCTGTCCATAAAAATCTCAAGACTGAACTCATCCTGTAGAAGCAGCGTTTCATACAAATCAAGCGCCTCATCTTCGTTGTCATGAAGCAAATCGAAAAAAATAAGTTTGGCAAGACTGATACCGTCGGCCCTTTCTTTCAGAAAATCACGGTACACAAAACCGTCCGCGGAATCAGAAAACCTCATCCGCCGGTCATAATCGGCCCGCGCTTCAGGATCAATGAGAACCCGGTACGCCTCAAGAAGCAGGCGAAACCGTTCTACCCCGGCCGTGTCCCGCGACAGGTCGGGATGAAGCCTCTTTACCTTGCCGCGGAAAGAACTTTTTACCTCTTCGAGACTGCATGTGTGTTTAAGACCAAAAAGATCATAATAATTTTTCAAGGCAGTACCATAATAGTAAATTTATGGCCTCCGTGTCAATTTGAAATACGCGTACTCTTCTCAGGCTGAGCGCCCCGAGGTTTTGCGGCCCTGAATCACAACTGATTAAAAATTTTCTCTATCTCGCGTTCTTTTACAATAAGGACCGAACATTTCGCGTTTATGAAAATTTCCCTGTGGGAGTCCGATATAATGTCCCTGTCCTTCCGGCCTTTTTCCCATCCGCCCAGAATGATAAGATCGACTTTTTTTTCATCCGCTTCCCGCAGAATTTCGGAAAACACCGCCCCCTTGCGCAAAACAGTCTCGACCTTGAGGTTTTTCCGGGATGCCAGGTCCTTCATATAATTCAGATACCGTTCTCCGTTTTCCTCAAGGCTTTTTTCGTAATCTTCGCTCTCATCCTCAAGAAAAATATTCGTTATAACAAGCTGGCGCAGTGTCGCCGTATCAATGACATAGACCGCCGTCAGATTGCAACGATACTGGCGCGCAAGCACAACAGCATATTTCGCGGCGTTGATTGACGCGTCCGACCCGCTTACGGCAACCAGAATATTTTGAATCAGTGGCTTCATTCGCGGCCCTCCTCCAGTTTGGACTTCAGTATCTTCTGGATAAAAAATATCTCCCTGTCCCGTTCTTCAAGTATGCTCTCTATATAGATGGCTGTTTCAGCGCTGTCCGGAACAACGATTTTCTCCAGGGCGTTTACCCGCCGCTGCGTTTTCCGGACTTCCATCGCCAGACGCCACACCATTGTGCGTATGCCCGCAAGCTCCGCAATATCCTTCAGATACGCAAGAAAATCCCTCATGGTTTCATCTGTATAGGCAAAGGTATCCATAAATGAATATTGCAGGCTCAGGCCCGGCGCCTTGACTTCCAGAGAGGGCAGGGGAAGCCCCGCGACGCGCACCGTTTTTTCCTCAACGGAAAAGTCGTATTTTATGCCCGCGCTTACCTCCCGCGCCGTTTCCCTGCCCAGGGCGAGAAGCATTTTCTTCAGTGAAGCGTAGGCTTTCTTCATGGTTTTGTCCAGATCGGCTTCAAGGAGTTTCACCCGCTCCACCATGCGCATCAGCTCCATAACAAGAATATCCCGCTTCTGCTCCAAAAGTTCAAAACCCTCGGCGGCTATGGCCTTTTGCTCCTTCATCAGGATAAGGTTGGATTTTGTAGGCGGAATATTCAGCTTTGCCACGGCTTAGCTTTTGCCTCCCTCGTCCGGGGGGAGATATTTTTCTATGTATTCTTCTTTAATACGGTACAGCTCGTCTCTGGGAAGACTCTTCAGCGTTTTCCAGCCCAGGTCGAGGGTTTCGTCTATTGAACGGTTTTCGGTTTCACTCTGGATCAGAAAATCCTGCTCAAAGGTGTCTCCGAAGGCGATGTACTGTTTGTCTATGCCGGACAGTTCCTCCTCCCCGATAATTGAGGCCAGATTCCGCACGGACTTTGCCTTCGAGTACGCGGCGAAAAGCTGCGAGGCCAGATCCTTGTGATCCTCCCGCGTCATACCCTCGCCGATCCCGTCCTTCATCAGGCGCGAGAGCGAAGGCAGCCCCGCCACAGGCGGATAGATTCCTTTCTGAAACATCTCGCGGTCCAGAACAATCTGCCCCTCGGTAATATAGCCGGTCAGGTCGGGAATGGGATGGCTTATGTCATCGTTGGGCATGGTCAGAATGGGAATCTGGGTGATGGAGCCTTCGGATCCCTGAATCTTTCCCGCCCTTTCATACAGGGCAGCCAGGTCTGAATACAGGTAGCCGGGAAAACCCTTGCGCGAGGGGATTTCACCCCGTATGGACGAAACTTCCCGCAGGGCCTCGCAGTAATTGGTCATATCCGTCATGACAACAAGAACGTGCATACCGCAGTCAAAGGCAAGGTATTCCGCCGCCGTCAGGGCGCATCTGGGCGTTATAAGGCGTTCTATAGAAGGGGAGTCCGCCAGCGACAAAAACATAACGACCTGGCTCAAAACGCCGGCCG
>JAISQU010000102.1 GCA_031274005.1 Spirochaetales bacterium | reverse complement strand
GTTGTCGCGCCGATAAGGATTATCGTGCCGTTTTCAACCCAGGGCAGAAGCGCGTCCTGCTGGGCCTTGTTCCAGCGGTGAACCTCGTCAACAAAAAGAATAGTCCGCCGGTCATACAGATCGCGGTCGGTCTTCGCCTTTTCCACGGCATCGCGTATTTCTTTAACGCCGGAAAGAACCGCGTTAACAGACATAAAGCTGGCAGCCGTCGTGTTGGCAATAACCCGCGCCAGGGTTGTCTTTCCCGTACCCGGCGGCCCCGCGAAAATAAGCGACGACAGGCGGTCCGCCTGAATCGCCCGCCGCAGAAGCCGCCCCTCGCCCAGAATATGATCCTGCCCCACAAAGTCATCAATGGTTTGGGGCCTCATCCTCGCGGCCAGAGGTTCGCGGGAAGCGTCGCGGGCGGAAGAAAAAAGGCTGTCCTCCTCCGGGGAATGGTTTTTAGCCGGCATGGGAGAAAGCATACCGGGGAGGGTGGGCAAAATCAAGCGGGCCGAAGCAGAGAACAGTGAATAGTGAACAGAGGGAAGATATATAGAGTAAGAAGTTTGGCGCCTCCCGGCCTGCGGCCGGGACCGGGCTTTCCGGGGGTTCCGCCCGCGCTGTGCGCGGGCCGCTTCGCGCCCCTCCAATCCCTGGCGCCCCACGGACGGGTGCACCAATTTTTTTCCGTGCAAAATCACCGGAAGCCCCTGGGCCGCGCCAGGGATTGCAGCGTAAATCCTTTTGGCACAGCCAAAAGATTGAAGCGGAAAGCCCGGCCCCGCGCAGCGGGGGTGCGCCCTTTTCCCTGCCCATTATTTTTGACGGCTTTTATATTTCACATTGAAAAGGTATAATAGCGTACGAATGGGCGCTGTTTTTATAATACTGGGATGCATTGTTTTTTTTCTCATGATTCTGGTTATGCGGGGAGGCGGGCTGGGCTTCCCCTGGGTGGAGTTTTATCTGCGCGGCAAGGAGTCGGGCTTTGGATTTGGAGAAATCAATGTCCTGCGCAAAGTAGCCCTCGAAAACCGTATGAAAGATCCCGCGGCCCTGTACTGGTCCATAAGGCAGCTTGACCGCTGTATACGGGGCAGCATTCTCAGAATAAGATCGCGGGGAAAGCTGGATGATCTAGAGTCAACGCGGTTTTTGCAGAAGCTCTTTAATTTCCGTAAGCAGGTGGAGTTCAACCAGCCCAAGTACCGCAGCGGTCTGCGTTCATCCCGGAATATGCTCAAGGGGCAGAAGGTACGCATCCCCATACCGGGGGTAGGTGTTTTTGAATCCCAGGTTGTTGAGAACATGCGACAGTATATCACTCTTGCGCATCCCAGGGGGACGAATCGCCTTCCCCCCGGGCACTCCTGGCGGAATATGAAAATTGATGTTTTTTTCTGGCGGGTCGAGGATGCCGAGTATTATTTCGAGACGCAGGTAATTGAAGACCTTTATGACAAGAAGGAGCCTGCGCTGCATATCGCGCACTCCGATAATCTTATCCGCGCCCAGAAACGCGGATCGGTGCGGCTGAATATATCGCAGCCCGTCAGCTTGTATCCCCTGCGCGGCATTGAAGCGGCGAATGAAATTATCGAAACGCGGCAGGGGTATAAGGGCAGAATGATAGACCTTTCGGAGGATGGTTTCGCGGTGCGGGTGGGCGGCAAGGCAAAGGCGGGCATTCCCGTCAAGATTCAGCTTGCCCTGGGCGATGATTTTATCATTATGTGCGGAACAGTCAGAAATGTCACCTACAATCAAAAAGTAAATCAATCCGCCCTGCATGCCCAGGCTGTCAAGCCTTCGGACAAAATGCGTATATCAATTCTGACGCAGGTCTATGGTATCTTCTCCGCTCAGGATATTCCGGAAAAAAGCGCCGCGGAGGATGTCGCCGCGGGGGAGCAAAATCCCGACGCCGGGCAGAAAACTCAGAATGACGGCGGCCTTTCCTGGGATGATATATAACGCGCGCAGCGTAACCTGAGAAAAAACAAAAAAAATCAGCCGCCGCCTCCAATTTTTAAAGCAAGGCCTTCATTTTCGCTGTTATAATAAGTGGAGGTATATACATGAAAACTCCGTTCGCGGCGGCCGCTCTGGGGCTGGCCGCCGCGTATTATGTATGCGCGGGCGCGGATCCCCGCCCCGCGGTCTCAGCGGCCGGTTTTCCGGCTGTTTCCCTGATAGCGGCCGGATTTGCCTGCGTTCTGGCGTCCGCAGCCATAAGCTGCGCGTGGTTTGCGCCGGCGCGGCGCGGCCGCTGCCTCATGCCGTCCGCGCTGAAGGCCGCGGGACCCGGCCCCGCCGGTTTTCCCCTGTATTTTCTTGCCCTGTGCGCCGCGGCCGGAGTTTTCGCGGGAGTCCTCGTTCACGAGCATCAGCGGCTGACGGAAAACTCCGCGTACTACGGTTTTGCCGCCGAAAAACTTACGCGCTTCGAAGGCCATGTACAAAGCGATTCCCGTATAAGCAAAAACGGCAACATTCTTGCTCCGCTGCGCATAGTCAGGGTGTGGGACCCCGCCGGTAACTCCGCCGGCGCCTCCGCCGATGTTATTGCGCTTTTCAGCCCGGATTCAAGGCGCCTTGGCGCCGGTACCTCCGGGACAGGCAAGAGTTTTGCCGCCGAAGAGGTTCGCTTTTTTCAGGGCGAGCGCCTGCGGCTTACAGGCAGCCTGTCCCGGCCGGCCGGAGTTTCTTTCCTCTTTGCGCGCGAAGCGGTCCCCGAAAGCGTTTCTCCGCTTTTTGCCCTCAGAAAGAAGTTCCTGCTGAAAATCGAAGCCCGTATCGCGTCCTTTCAAACCGGTCCGCCGCTTGCGGAGGCGGCGGGCAAATCCCCGCGCCCGGCCCGCAGGTCCCGTACAGCCTGGCCGGGACTCTTCACGGCCCTTCTTCTGGGCAACCAGGAAAATCTTGACACGGAACTCGCCGAGGGTTTCCGGCGGGCCGGAGTGGTTCACGTTCTTGCCCTGTCGGGTATGCATCTGGGGCTTTTGGCTCTTCTTGCCCGCTTGTGCCTGAGACCCTTTATCCGTGGCAGGATGGGGGACGCCATTACGCTTCTTCTGGTTCTCGCCTACCTGTGGCTGGCCGGCCCGCGGCCGTCTCTGCTGCGCGCCGCCATCATGTTCGCCGGCTATACCATTCTTTACAGTCTGGACCGCAGGCCCGGGCTTTTAAGCCTTCTGTTTTTTTCTTTTATTGCGTCGGCGGTTTTCTCTCCCCAAGATCTGCGCAGCCTTTCCTTTATTCTGTCCTACCTCGCCATGCTGGGCATACTGCTTTTTTCCGCCCCGGTAAACCACATACTCCGGCGCTGGATACCCCGCAGCCTTGCGGCGCCTCTGGCGGTTTCCGTTGCCGCCCAGATCGCGGTCTCGCCCCTTATGCTTGCAGTCTTCGGACTTGTCGCTCCCGGCGGTATTCCCGCGTCGGTCGGCCTTGGGCCCCTTGTTACCGCCTTTATGTGGACGGGAATCCTTACCTGCGCCCTTTCTGTTTTACCCGCGCCCCTCTCGTATCCGCCGGCATGGGCTTTGAGCTTCGTGATGAACGGCCTGTACGCCGCCATAACCCTGATAGTGGAGCTCTGCGCCCGCATACCGCCTATCTCGCTCTAAACTCCCCGCTTCCCGCTATCCCCTATCCCTTCCCCGCGTTTTGCGGTATTTTGGGAAAATGGTTCCCTACAATTCGCCCAAACAGCTTGCCGTTTTTCTCGCGCAACACGGCCTTTCCCTGAAAAAACGTTTCGGGCAAAACTTTCTTGTCAACGCGGATGTGCGCGGCCGCATTCTTTCCCTGCTCTCGCCGGCGCGGGGAACACGGGTTTGGGAAATCGGCCCCGGCCTTGGCTGCATGAGCGCCGCGATTCTTGAAACAGGCGCTCTGCTGAACGTTTTCGAGATTGACCGCGGATTTATAAAGATTCTTGTGGAAGAGTTCAGCGCGCGGGAGAACTTTCGCCTGATCGAAGGCGATGTTCTAAAAACCTGGCCTCCCCTCCGGGATGAAAAGCCCGGCCTGATTTTCGGCAACCTTCCCTATAACAGCGCCGCCGCGCTTATCGCCGATTTTCTGGAGAAAGACTTCATCCAAAGCCGCTGGGTCTTTATGGTCCAGAAAGAGGTCGCCGCCCGCATGGCCGCGAAGCCGGGAACAAAAAACTATTCGTCTTTTTCCCTGCTCTGCCAAACTTTTATGACGGTACAGCTTTTGTTTGAGGTATCCCCGGCTGCCTTCTATCCTCGGCCGGAAGTGTTTTCCTGCGTCGCCGGACTCCAGCCGCGGCCGGATCAGCCCGTAATCCTTTGCCGCGGCATTTTTTTCGGTATTCTGCGGGCCCTGTTTGCCTCGCGCCGTAAAACCCTCAAAAACAATCTGCTCCCCTGGGCCGCTTCCCTGGGCAAAGACGCCGACTGGGTAACGCGGCTTCTGGACAACGCTGGTCTGCGGCCGGAGATACGGGGAGAAACCTTATCCGCTGCGGACGCCGTCAGCCTCGCGAACCAGGCCGCCCGCCTTATTCGTTAAAGCAGCTTCAAATCCTGCAGCGCCTTTTTCATTGCAGCCTTCTTTGTCTCGTCCATTTCGCACATGGGCAGCCGGTAGATCGGCGCGCATTTTCCCAGCAGGCTTGCCGCGTATTTTACGGGAATGGGATTTGTCTCGATAAAGAGCGTTTTGAAAAAAGGCAAAAGCTCGTAATGCAGTTCGCGGGCCTCCTCCATCTTCCCCTCCAGGCAGAGTCTGACGAGTTTTTCCATTTTCGCGGGAATAATATTACTCGCCACGCTGATAATTCCCGTTCCGCCCAAAGCGATTATGGGCAGCCCCAGGTTGTCGTCGCCGGACAGAATATCGAAATCCGCCGGTTTTCTGCGCCGCAGGTCCATCACCTGCGCCAGGTCGCCAGAGGCTTCCTTGACGGCCACGATTTTGGGATGAGCGGCCAGCCGCAGCATGGTGTCGTTTTCTATGTTTTTCGCGGTGCGTCCGGCGATGTTGTAAATAATCATGGGCAGACCCGCCGCATCGGCAATCGCGGTAAAGTGGCGGTAAATGCCTTCCTGACTCGGCTTGTTGTAATACGGGGTTACCTGGAGCGTAGCGTCCGCGCCTATCTCTTTGGCCCGCACCGTCATGGCGATGGCCTCCGCTGTAGAGTTTGATCCCGTACCCGCTATGACGGGAACCCGTTTCTTTGCCTGTTCCACAACAATCTGTACAACAGTGACATTCTCATCGTGGCTTACCGTGGGGCTTTCTCCCGTTGTCCCTACAGGAACCAGCCCTGAAACGCCCCCGGCAATCTGAAACTCCACAAAGTCTTTCAGCGCCTCCGCGTCAACCGACCCATCCCTGTTAAAGGGGGTAATGAGGGCTGTAAATACGCCTTTATACATTGGCTAACTCCGTTTTGAAAAAATTGCCGAAATAAAGTCTTCGACTTCAAAAAATCCTTTCTTTTTTTCTCCCGTGGGGACGCCATCAGGCCCTGAGCCGGTCAGCCACTCCGCGGCCAGTACCGCGCCCAGGGCAAAACCGCCCCGTGACCGGGCCGTATGGGTAATCTCTATGGAATCGAACACGCTGTCAAGGAGCAGGGTATGAACTCCCGGGACCGTCCCCGCGCGCGAGGAGGAAACATGAAGCTCATCAGGCTCTATCTGTCTGTCCAGCCTTTCGGTAACTATACGCTTTTTCCGCGAAAGGTTTTTCAGAACGCGCTGCGCCGCGCTCAGCGCCGTACCGGAAGGGGAATCGGTTTTCTGCTTATGATGTATTTCATGGATGAGCGCATCGTAGTCCGTAATTGTATTGATAAGCCGAGAGGCTTCCTCAACCAAAGTCAGAAAAATATGAGCGCCTATAGAAAAGTTGGATGTCCGCAGAAACCCCGTACCTGCGCTCTCGATGAGGGCGCGAACCGCGGCCTCATCGTCCTTCCAGCCTGTGGTACCCACAACAGCGGACAACCCCGCCCTTGCATACAGCGCGGCATTGGTTTTTACCGCCGGGGCCAGGGAAAACTCTATAGCCACATCCGCGTCCGCCAAATGCGATTCGGCCGGACTTACCGCGTCAGCCAGGCCCGGCGCGGCGTCAATGCGCGCAATGACCGTATGAGCGCGGCGCAGAAGGACAGCCTCAATCTCGTGCCCCATTCGGCCGTAGCCCATAAGAAGAACCTTCATTTTGTGTCTCCGTCTGTAAAATTTGCAACCTTAAAAACCGGCCGCGTTATTTCGCCTGCGCCAAAGTAACCGCCGCCGTGTTAACAATATCGTCTACCGAACACCCGCGGGACAAATCGCTTACCGGTTTCGCGAAACCTTGCAGGAAAGGCCCAAAAGCGTCGGCCCCGCCCAGGCGCTGCACCAGTTTGTAGCCTATATTACCCGCGTTCAAATCCGGAAAAATGAGAACATTCGCCCTTCCGCCTACGCTGCTGCCCGGCGCTTTGAGGTCCGCGACCTTCTGCACAAGAGCCGCGTCCGCCTGAAGCTCGCCGTCCACATTCAAAGACGGCGCCCTCTCTTTAACCAGTTTCAAAGCGGCGCTCACCTTGTCCACAGACTCGTGGCTTGCCGAACCCTTTGTCGAAAAAGACAAAAGCGCGACGGCCGGCTCCGCGCCCAGAAAAGTCCTGCAGGACTCCGCCGAGGCGATAGCGATTTCCGCCAATTGTTCGGCGGTTGGGTTAGGGATAACCGCGCAGTCCGCGAAAATGAGGCCGCCGCCGGCTCCCCATTTTGCATCCTTTGTCAGCATAACAAAACATGAGGAGGCCGAGCCGATTCCGGGCGCTGTGCCCACAATCGTCGCCGCCGCCACAATGACATTCCCCGTTGCGTTAATCGCCCCCGCCACCATTGAATCCGCGTGAGCCTTGCGCACCATCATGGCGCCCCAGCGCAGTTGTTCGACAATCATCTCCCGCGCCTTCGCCTCATCAACGCCCTTATGTTTGCGCAGCCCGTAGTACTCCTTTGCGTATTCATCCAAAAGCGGCGACGAAGCCGGGTCCGTCAGGGTAATCCCCGTAAGGTCCGTCTTGACCTCGGCCGCGGTTTTTTTTATCTCATCCAGCCTGCCCACCAAAGTCACCTCTTTGGCAATTTTTTTGTCAATGATAATCCGCGCCGCCTGCACCGTCCGCGGCTCAGACCCTTCCGCCAGCACCAGTTTTTTCTGCGCCGAGCGCGCCTTCTCCTGCATCATCTCTGCAAAACCCATAATGGACTCCTTCAATAATTAACAGATTCTCTATACTTATATAGTAACAAAAAGGCCGGAAAAGTGAAAGACCAATTTCCCCCGCATCGGCGTTTACTTTTTTCAGGGTCATCTATGGCGCATTTCTTGCGGCTTCGCCGCAAGAAACCGGGCTTTTCGGGGGTTCCGCCGCCGCCTGCCAGGCCGTAAAAACCAGACCTGAAAAATTGCAAAGCAATTTTGTAAGCGTCTTTGCACAAGACGGTCGCTCGCGCCCCTTCAATCCCTTG
>JAISQU010000100.1 GCA_031274005.1 Spirochaetales bacterium | reverse complement strand
CAAGGGATTGAAGGGGCGCGAGCGACCGTCTTGTGCAAAGACGCTTACAAAATTGCTTTGCAATTTTTCAGGTCTGGTTTTTACGGCCTGGCAGGCGGCGGCGGAACCCCCGAAAAGCCGGCGTACAGCCTGCCTAAAGGCAGTCTGCCGGGGTATAACGGCAGGGGCTTTCGTATACGCCGGGCCGGTTTGCCCTATTTTGCAAGCGCACAGCTTCGCCGTGCGATTTCCTGGCCTGGTTTTTTGCGGCTTTGCCGCAAAAAATGCGCACGAATGATTACGGTTTTCATTTTGGAACCATCTCGCCTATAAGAAATTGAACCGCATTGCGAGGACGCGGAGAAAGCATATCATATTTTTTTCTTGCTCTGCGATCTCCGCGGTTTTTATCTGTGTGTATAGTACCGGTCAAGGCGCTATCTCCAGCGCTATCCTCATCATATCCTGAAACGCGGTTTGACGTTCTTCGTGTGTGGCCGCGGCCTTCAGGGGAAAGTTGTCGCTGACTGTTAAAATCGAAAGGGCCCTGACGCCGAACTTCGCGGCCAGCGTATACAGGATCGCCGTTTCCATCTCTACCGCGAGGACTCCGTACTCCGCCCACAGTCTCCAGGCTTCCGGCTCGTCGTCGTAAAAAGTATCGGAAGAAAAGACATTGCCGGCAAAGACAGGAAGGCCAAGCCGCTTCGCCTCTTCGTGCGCCCGCAGGAGCAGGCCGAAGTCCGCCGTGGGGGCGTAGCTCATTCCCTGAAAGCGCCGGCTGTTCATGGCGGAATCGGTGGAAGCGCTCATGGCAAGAACAAGGCTTTTCAGCGGAATATCTTTTCTGTACGCGCCGCAGGTTCCTATTCTGATCAGACGCTTTACGCCGTATAAATTAATAAGCTCGTGTACGTATATCGCGTGGGACGGCATGCCCATGCCCGTGCCCTGCACAGATACGCGCCTTCCCCCGTACGCGCCGGTAAAGCCGAGCATGCCCCTGACCCTGGTGTAACAGACAGGGTTTTCCAGAAAAGTCTCCGCGACGAACTGCGCCCGCAGGGGGTCGCCGGGCAGAAGAGCGGTTTCGGCTATGTCGCCGGGCTTAGCCGCTATGTGCAGGCTCACGCGCCTTCCTCCCTGCGCAGGGCGCGTTCCACCTCGCCGATAAAGAGGCGGTGATAATCCTTTTCGGGATAAAGCTCCTCTATCGCGGGGTCAAGAAACAGTTTGGGGTCAAAGTCACAGGCGTAGAGCTTCCTGCAGAGCAGGACAAGCCGGGCTTGTTCAAAGGAAACAGCCTTGCCATCCAGGTCTACGGGCCTCAGGCCGGTAGCGGCGATTTTATCCGTATCCCGCCCTGAACGGGAACCGCAAAGGTCCAGGATTTTTCTATGCTCCTCCGGCAGAACGGACAGCGTATAATAGTCCGCTTTATTTATAAAACTAAAAGTATGGCGCGTGGGCCGGACAAAACAAATCGCAACAGGCTTGCGCCACAAAACGCCGAAACAGCCCCAGGATGCCGTCATTGTATTGAAAGCCCCGGCTTTGCCCGCGGTAACAAGCATCCAGTCCTTTCCCACAAGATCAAAAACATTGTCTTTCAGCTCTTCCGGCTGCAGAGTTTTCCAAAAGCGTTCCATCTTGATTCTCCTTTGGTTTAGCTATACCATCCAGTATGCGCGAATACGCGCCATTTCGTCAAACGCTCATATAAGGGGAGGGCATCCCAGTGGGTCTCAAAGGAAAAACCGCTCTTGTAACCGGAGGAGGTACGGGTCTTGGCCGGGCAATCTCGCTGCAGCTCGCGCGGGAGGGCGTGAACCTTGCCATAAATTATTCCCGCTCAAAGGACGACGCGGAAAAAACAGCCGCCGATGTCAGGGCGCTGGGGGTAAAGGCCATAACCGTTCAGGCGGATGTTTCTTCCGCCGCGAGCGCCGAAAACATGACGGCGCAAACCGAAAAGGCTTTTGGCCGGTTGGATATTCTTGTCAACAACGCGGGCACGACAAAGTTTGTGCCTTTTAAGGATTTGGACGGCCTTGACGAGGAGGACTGGATCAGCATATTCAAAACCAACGTAATGTCTTTTTTCTTTGTTTCCCGCGCGGCGGCGAAGATTATGAAAAAATCCGGCGGGGGAAAAATCATTGGTACCGTATCCGCCGCCGGTCTGCGGCCTTCGGGCAGCAGTATAGCGTATTCGGTTTCAAAGGCCGCGGGTATTCACGCAACAAAGTGTCTTGCCGTGGCCCTCGCGCCGGAAATCAGCGTTAACGCCATCGCCCCCGGCGTTCTTCTGACGCGCTGGGCCGGCGGCTATACGGAGGAACAACTGCAAAAGATGCGGGAAGTTCCCGTCCTGAAAAAGTTCACGGATGTGGAAGATTGCGCGGCCATGTATATAGCCGTTATTAAAAACGACAATATAACAGGGCAGACACTATCGGTAGACGCCGGTCAGGTTATTTAATTCAAAAGACAGGGAGGATAGAAAGAAAATGGAACTAAAAGGAAAATCGGCTCTTATTACAGGAGGCGGTACGGGTCTGGGCCGGGCCATAGTCCTGCTGCTTGCGAAGGAAGGCGTTAATGTTGCGGTAAATTATTCCCGCTCAAAGGACGACGCGGAAAAAACAGCCGCCGACGCCAGGGCGCTGGGGGTAAAGGCAATAACCGTTCAGGCGGATGTTTCTTCCGCTGCGAGCGTAGAAAACATGGCGGCGGAAACCGAAAAGGCTTTTGGCCGGCTGGATATTCTTGTCAACAACGCGGGCACGACAAAGTTCGTGCCTTTTAAGGATTTGGACGGCCTTGACGAGGAGGACTGGCTCAAAATATTCAGGACAAATACAATGTCCGTCTTTTTCGCTTCCCGCGCGGCGGCGAAGATTATGAAGAAATCCGGCGGCGGAAGAATCATCAGCACCGTATCCAACGCGGGCCTGCGGCCTTCGGGCAGCAGTATAGCGTATTCGGTTTCAAAGGCCGCGGGTATTCACGTAACAAAGTGTCTTGCCGTGGCCCTCGCGCCGGAAATCAGCGTTAACGCCATCGCCCCCGGCCTGCTTTTAACCCGCTGGCATACGGCGACAAGCCCCGAACAGGTGGCGAAAATAAAAGAAAGCGCCGTTCTGCATAAAGAAGTAAACATAGAAGAATGCGCCGCCATGTATATAGCCCTTATTAAAAACGACAATATAACCGGACAGACTATTACGGTTGATTCAGGGATAGTAATATAGGAGCCTGTTGTCCTGTCGCTCATATTAGGCAGGCCCTCCTTGTTTCGCTTTCCTGTACTTCCCCGCCTTCTTTTCTCCCCAGGCCGGCAGCGCCGCCAGCCCATACCCGGCAAAAGACGAGAACAGCCGGTCAAGCAGGGTCACCGGAATACGCGAACCAATCTCCACGATTATGGCCGAAAGATTTCTTCGTATCAGGGCGGGCCTGAAATTCAGTTCGGGGGATGCGGTATCAGGAAGGAGTGATGGGTTATAACCATCAATAATGACCGCGCAAAGGCCCTCGAGAACGCTTATAACCAGGCACAGGGCAAAGGATAAAAGGACAAGTACAATGGCCCTTCCCATCAGGTCCTGGAGCCAGAGGCTTTTGGGAAGCGGTTTTTCCGTGCCGTCAATACGCAGCTCCCGGGGAAACCGGCGGATAAAGAGGGCGGTAACCAGGGCGCCGCTATGTTGCAGAGGCCGATTTGTTTGATGAACGAAGCGGCGCCTTTGTCCGGCAGGCCGGGATTGTTCGTTTTGGGTTAGATTTAACGTGAGGCAATGCGGATATTTGACACTATAGCTGAGGATATGATACATTTTTTTGTAAATATTTCACGGGAAAGAGACAAGAATCAGGGTATCGGCGTTTACCTTCGCTTTATAGAATTAGATTGCGCAACGCACGCCCAGGTAAGCGCACGCGTGTTTGTGATAACGAGGCCCAATAACGGCTTTGGCGTATATAAAGGTCAAGGGCCGAAAAAGACCGTGGGGCGCAAGGGATTGAAGGGGCGCGAGCGACCGTCTTGTGTAAAGGCGCTTACAAAATTGCTTTGCAATTTTTCAGGTCTGCTTCTACGGCTTGGTTAGGCTGCGGCGGAACCCCCGAAAAACCGGCGTACAGCCTGCCTAAAGGCAGTCTGCCGGGGTATAACGGCAGGGGCTTTCGTATACGCCGGGCCGGTTTGCCCTATTTTGCAAGCACACAGCTTCGCCGTGCGGTTTCCTGGCCTGGTTTTTTGCGGCGAAGCCGCAAAAAATGCGCCATAGATGACCTAAAAAGGTAAACGCCGATGCCCTGGACAAGAATAGACTCGCTCAGAAACTAAAGTTTCCGAACAAGTCTCATTATGTTTTATGTCGGTGATATTTAATGGACGGCGCCGGAAGTCTGCAAAACGCCCCTCCAAAGGTCTGTCTATATAAAAGAGAGAGGACGCAAATATGGGACTACATCAGAATAGAATCGTTGTAAAGGTTGGTACTTCTACCCTGACAAATGAAATGGGGAAAAGCGATCTGCGTTCCTTTGACCGGCTGGCCTGCTCCCTGTCTGATCTTCAAAATATGGGATATGAGATAATTTTGGTATCTTCCGGCGCGATTGCCCTTGGAACAAATAAACTGAATATGAAAACCCGCCCCTCCAGTATGCGGCTCAAACAGGCGGCGGCGGCGGTGGGTCAATGCAGGATCATGTACCTGTATGACAAGTTTTTTGGAGCTTACGACAAGACAATAGGCCAAATTTTGCTCAACGCCGAGGACATAGAGCAGGAAGAAAAGAAAGAGAATTTAATAAACACCTTTAATGCTTTGCTGGAAATGGGAATCATCCCCATTGTAAATGAAAACGATTCTGTCAGCTACACCGAAATTGAATCAGAGGAACGGCTGTTCGGAGATAATGATATGCTTTCCGCTGTGGTGGCCGTACTGTGTAAAGCGAAACGGCTGGTCATTTTCTCGGATATTGACGGCCTCTACGATACCGACCCCCGCCTGCATCCAAACGCTAAATTGATTCCAAAAATCGAACAGATCAATGAGGATGTCTATAAGCTGGCGGGCGGCGCGGGTTCCCGCCGTGGTACCGGCGGGATGAAAACAAAACTGCAAGCGGCGGAGCTTGCGACCGCGCAGGGCATTGATACCATTATTACCAATGGCAAGAAGCCTTCTGTATTGTATGAAATCATCAAAGGCGGCGGCGCAGGAACACTCTTTGCCGGAAAACAGTGAGCTGATTGGCAAGCGGGTCCATACCTTGCCCTTCAGGGCGAGGAGAGTCAAATTTTATCTCCTTTGAGAACATATCTAATTTGCGTTTTTGTGATTGGGCATAGTGGGCATAGATTGCCGGCTTGCACAAAAGGCCGCGTTGATGCTATTAAGAAGAAACAATGAGAGAAAAAATTCGTCTGGGATCCTGTCGGACTTCTAATAAATGCGAGCCGGAGACGGCTCTGCGATTTTCGGGAAGACCCGAAAACGCAGTACTCACGCAATTTTGCTCCTCAAAATTGCGCCGTCTTGAACTACGCAGGCCATTGCAGCAATGGCCTGGCTTTAAGCGCAACAGGCTGATAGGTATCTTCATTTTTATGGGTTTTATATGCACCGCCGCGATACAGGCCCAGGGGCTGTCGGTTGTTGAGGGGGCCGCCCCCGCGTCCCTCGCGGATATAGACAGTGAGGTTTTGAAACTTGCCCGCCCAATAGAGTCGCGGCTTTCCGCGCTCACGGTTGCCGGCGGGCAGCCGCTCCGCGTCCGGGTTGATGAGTTTTCCGGCGGTGGTCCGCGTTCTTCCTTTAGCGCGCTTTGGAGGCAAACTCTGATAAACGCCCTTGTTAATCTGGAAGGCCGGAGCTTTACGCTTACCCTGGATCCGGCAACATCCTCCGTTGATTTTATTCTTGCGGGTGAAATTATTGAGGCGGGTCCGGTTGTCCGCGTTTTTACGCGCCTTGTAAAAGCGCGGGATTATTCCCTGGCCGCAAGTTGGAATACGGATCTTCAAAAAACCCCCCTGCTGGCGCAGCTTCTCGCGGCAGCCGTTTCTTCTGCGGACGCCGGCCGCGCCTTGCAGGAAGTCCGCCGGGATATATATGAGGCCGACAGCAAGGAATCCCCTGTACGGTTTGAGGCGGGAAGCGATTGGATAAGCCGGACCTTCCACAGCGCCGACGATGAGGACTGGTTTATCATCACCGCGGGCAGGGATGGGCTTTTGATTCTGGAAACCTCAGGCAGCCGCGATACGCTTATGAAATTGTATGTATCCGGCGCGTCCTCCGCCGCGGAAGAAGACGATGACGGCGGGGAAAACATGAACGCCAGGATTGAATATTACGCCGAGGCCGGGGAAAGCTATACTGTCGGTATTCAGGACTACGATAACGCGGCAGGTGAATACCGTTTCCGCGCCTTGCTTCAGGACGCCCCGGAGGACTTCATTGATACGGACTCCAATAATAGCCGTGAGCAGGCCCTCGATCTTGACCTCGCGACCGGTTCCATCCGCACCCGTTTTGATTCTTCCTCCGATAATGACTGGTACCGTTTTACCATACCCGGCGGAGGCGGGCGGCTCAGGGTCTACACCGAAGGCGGCAAAGACACCTTTATGACCCTCTACGATGCCGGCGGCAAGGAAATAGGATCGGATGATGATTCGGGCGCCGACAATAACGCCGCGCTGGATATCCGAGTTTCCGCCGGTCCCGTATACCTGTGCGTTACCGAATACGACCACAAGACGGGCCTGTATGCGCTCCATTTCAGCCTGGAAAAGTGAGGGCAAGCGCCGTTTTCCGCTCCTAAAATTGTACGCCCGCGAAAAACCCCACTCTGTGGATATTTTTGCTGTTGCCCCAGGGAAGGTCAAAACAGCCGCGGGAATCCGGCGCGGGGGAGGCCGCGCTGTAACGCAGGATGTAGTCATACGAGATTCCCGCGAAAGCGCCTA
>JAISQU010000068.1 GCA_031274005.1 Spirochaetales bacterium | reverse complement strand
CCGCTTCCCGACCGCCCGATGACGCTGACAAAATCCCGTGAATCTATTGACAGGCTGACATCCTTCACAGCGGGGAACGGGACATTGTTTCTTTTGTATTCTTTGGTAATTCCGCTTATTTCCAGCAGCATTATTCGCCCTCCCGCATGGTAAAGTAGGTTTCCGCCCTGCCTATCTTAAAGGCCGAATACACCGCCGCCAGGGGACCGGCGGCAAAGGACAGAACCAGGCTGAACAGGAAAAGTGTCAGAATACCGCCGGGGCCGGGCCGGATATAGGGCAATTGCAGCTTAATGCCGATATAGGTACTGAACGGAAATACCAGGAGGCTTGCGGCGGCTATACCGGCAAGGCTCCCGGCAAGACCGGTCAGAGACGACTCGCTCACTATAATGCGGATAAGCCTTTTCCGGGTCGCCCCCAGAATCCGCAGGATGGCGAATTCCTTTTTCCGCTCATTGATACTGCCCGAAAATACCGCCGTCAATATAATGACGGCGACAATCCACAGTACAATCGAAAAACTGTTGATATACACGATAAGGCCCCGCAAAGCCTGGGCTATCCCGGAGAGAATACTTTGGGAGACAATAACGTCCACGTTTTGATTATCCCGCTTTATGGCATAGGCGATTGATTTCGCGCTGGCATCCTGATCCAGCCGCAGCATAACCGCGGAAATCGATCCTTCCGGTTCCTTATCGGAGATAAAGTTATATCCCGCCTTATGGGCGTTGTCAATGATAAAATCCATGGTGTTTCTGGTCATAAATATCGAGGTGTCAAACCCCGTCGCGGTTTCGGAGAGCCGCGCCGCAACCGGATAATATTGATTAAAAAGCTGTATAGTATTATCGGCGTGTACCGTAATTCTGCTGCCCACAACCAACTGCCCCTCTCCGATACCGCCGCTCCGTACTTCGGCGATCCATGGCTGGATTACAAAATCGGTGGCCGGATCGAAGGCGATCAATTGTACCGGCGCGTCGCAGCAGTCGGCGGATAGAGATGTCAAAAAGCATTGGGGCGAAGCCTGAACGATCCCATCCGTTTCGGCAAGCTGTTGAACCAGCGCTCCGTCAAAATAGAAGAAACTGGGTTCCCCCCGCAGTAATACCGCTTCGGCTTTTGAAGCGTATCCGGCGGGAACCACCATCAGGTCCGCCCCGAACCTCTTTGACATGCTGTCCAATCCATTCTGAAGGCTGGAAACGAGGATCGATCCGCCGAACAGCGTGAAAGCCAGTATTGACACCACTACGATAAGGCATGCGGTACGGAAGGGCCTGCGCCGTAAATTTTCCCATGACAAGCGTCCGGCGCTTAACGGATAACCGTTTTCACTCATTGCTTTACTCTCCGAATAAGGTAAACTATATTCCCCAAGGAAAAAACCAGGAGCAGGATACTGAAAACGGTTATCGCGGGGAAAGCAAGCGTCTGGCAGGGCATAGACGCCATCGAACAGCCCCCGATAAGAACATGGGGAATCAGCGCCGCGAGGACGGCGGAGAAAAATACTCCAACCGAAAGCCCAATGCGGGTCTCTCTTGACACGAATAGCAGAATCGCTATCCCCAAAGCCGCCGCCAACGCCCCAACGCCGATTTCCGCCTGGGCCGACCAATGGCATTTCATCCAGGTGGAACCTCCCCCATCATGGGAAACTACAGGCCCGCAGACCTTGAATAAAAACTGCGGCCCCAGGCTGATGAGCAAGCCCAACACAATAACCCCAGCGCCGCTCAGAATACGGTTTTTCATAGAAACTCCTTTATTATCGAGGCTTTCCTAAAAACTGAAGTTGTGGGAAAGCCTCGATGGTCAAACTATTGAGGGGCTTTTTCCCGCCCCTCAAGATCGCAGGGGCAATATTTTGTCCCGCAGCAAAGAACGGGCTCTATTCTTGAAACAAGGCAGGCGCCGCTTACCAGAGCCGTTATATAATTCACTGAAAAGACAAAAAGAATGATACCGCAAAGCGCCGCCGCCCACTTGACCGCGGAACGGGGCCGGTTGAGCCGGGCCTTTTTAAGCCGGGGCATACGCCCGCTTTTCCGCCTTCCCGTAATCCGGGCGATACAGTCTTCCGTCTCCTGTTCCGTTACCAGGGGCGACTCTACACCTTCGGCTTCGTACAGGCCGTTCACCAGAGCTTCCGCCAGAACGGGGTCCACGGCGTCTTCGCCCTTTTCCAGTTCGTTTTCCAGGGCTTTAAGGAGGGCTCGTTTGCCGGAAAGCCGTTTCTTTTCGGAGCCAACCAGATCAAAGAACGCCCTGTAATCCTCATCGCGCCTATTCATACCATCACTCCCTGCCGTATATTTACTCATCAAAAAATCCAAAAGTTCCGTTTTGTAACTACTCAGATGTGCGATATTTCATATGTTTTTCTTGTTCTCAAGTGCTTTTAACAAAGGGACAAAGAAACCGCTCCCGCTTGGTCGCGGCATTAAAGCCTTTCGCTCCAATCGGCTCATTTCGGGGCTAAAAGCCCCTTCATTCCGCCGATTGCGCCGCGGTAGTGGCGATGCTATCCTCGCATTGGTCCTGAGTAGTTACTCCCTTATTCTTCAAAAAACCGCCGAACAAGCCCCATGATTTTATGCCGCAACCGGGCGACCCGGGATTTCGCGGCGCCGGGGGAAAGGTTCAATTCGGCGGCAAGGTCCGCTATAGGCCGCCGCTCCCGGAACACGATACGCCAGATGGTATGCTCACCCTTCTTTAACCGGCCCATGACATACTCCAGGGCGGCGTGGATTTTTTCTTCCGTTTCCTCATCGTCTAAACAGTCAAAATCTTCCTCATACCGGAGACTTTCCGGCAAAGGGTGTGAAAATTCCCCCTCGTCTGAAAAACCCGTCAGGCTTTTCAGGCGTTTCCGCTCTTTCTGTATGGCCGCGGCGTACTGCTTTACCAGATTCCCCGCGGTTTTATAGAGCCATCCGCCGATCTTTTCGTAGTTATTCAGGGTATCCATGCGGTTATATAAGATAACAAAGATATCCTGGGCACAGTCTTCCGCTGCCGGCCGGTTTCCCCCAAGGAAATACCCGCAATACGAGAGTATTTTTCCGTAGTATTGCCTGACTATACCGCTAAAGGCGGTTTCCCGCTCCGGGCCGTCTTTCTCCGGTTCCATATCCCCGTTTGTTCCTATCCTGTATATTAGTTAATTTATAGATTTACTAGTATATAAAACATCCAACAATGTGTCAATATGGTCCCGATTATTGACAGCGGTTTTACTTTTGAGTCCCCTCCGAAAACCGGGGATTCAAACGGCTGGCAGTGAAGTACCGAGCAGAAAACGGAGTATCAGCAAAAGAGTGTTCGCTAGTTCCTCATTCCTGCCGCCTACCCACGCCGCTATCCGGCGGAAGTTCACCCACAGACACCGTGAAATTGCCCATATCCT
>JAISQU010000063.1 GCA_031274005.1 Spirochaetales bacterium | reverse complement strand
GTCCATAACATCCTGCACGATGCCGGGGGTTTTCAGGTAATATTGATTGCAGGTTTCACGCCCCGTGAAGTACACATCGGGGTTCTGGCTGGTACCGCGAATCGCGGGGTTTTCGGGAGTCAGCCCCCTGGCCCGGTGGGCCTGTACCAAATCGTCGGAAATCATCTCTTTGATAATGTCGTAGGGAATTTCCTCAACCTTTTGCTCCTCGTGGGAAGTACGGAAGCCGTCAAAGAAGTGAAGGAAGGGCACGCGGCTGCGCAGGGTCGATTCCTGGGAAATGAGCGCGATGTCCATAACTTCCTGAACGCTGTTTGAACTGAGCATGGCGAAACCGGTCTGCCGGGCGGCCATAACGTCGGAATGATCGCCGAAAATGTTCAGGGCCTGGGCCGAAATGGCGCGGGCCGCGATGTGGAAAACCGTCGGGGTAAGCTCTCCCGCGATTTTGAACATGTTCGGAATCATCAGCAAAAGCCCCTGGGAAGCGGTAAACGTGGTTGTCAAAGCGCCCGCAGTCAAGGCGCCGTGAACAGCCCCGGCCGCTCCGGCCTCGCTCTGGAGCTCCGATACCTGGGGGATGGTACCCCAAATGTTTTTCCTGCCCTGGGCGGAGTACAAATCAGCAAGCTCACCCATGGGGGAGGAAGGAGTGATGGGATAAATCGCTATAACCTCGTTTGTCGCGTGGGCGACATAGGCCGCAGCGGTGTTCCCGTCGATAGTAACCATTTTTTTTTCTGCCATTGCATATCCTCTTTATTATAGAATTGTTTGGAACGAATATCTTCATAATATTCTTATTTTGCGCTAAATGCAAGACTTTTAACATAACATAATGGAGCCGGTTCAAAAATGAAAGCCCTAATCATTCGTGCGCATTTTTGCTTCGCAAAATCCGGGCTTTCCGGGGGTTCCGCCGCTGGCGCGGCCGCTTCGCGCCCCTACAATCCCTTGCGCCCCACGGGCTTCAAAAATGGTTTAATTTTGGAACCGGCTTAATGGCGACCTATTTCGGCGCGAGGCTTTTAAGGGTTTTAGGGCGGGGCCGGTTATTTACGCCAGAGCATCGGCGTTTACTTTTTTCTGTCATCCGTGCCCCGCAAAATGGCTCGGTCTTAAACGCAACAGGCTCCCGTGCAGCGTGCATTACAGCAAAATGACTCTCCCCGCCCTGAAGGGTGAGGTATCGTCGTTCTGCGGGGTATGGATTTTATGCGGGTCTATACCCCCTGCAAATTGTATTATTGGTATAGACGCTATATGTAGCGTCTATATGATTAATAACCCTATATATAGTGTGTACGTACCTTCTGTGAACGGTTACCATTAGTGATTACCCGTTTCATTAGACTCCCCGGGTATTCCACATTTCATTTTTTCTTTCCTTTTTCAGCGCTGCGTATTATTTTATAACTATGAAAAACCGCATATCGAAAAAAGTTATCCCTGCCGCCATGGTTTCCAGGACGGCTCTGCGATTTTCGGGAAGACCCGAAAACACATTACGCCCGCAATTTTGCTCCTCAAAATTGCGCCGACTTGAATCGCGTGGGCCATTGCGGCAATGGCCCCGCCTTAAGCGTAACAGGCTCCTGGGAGCCTGTCGGACTTCTAATAAAGTGGAATGCGTTTTTATATTATGAAACGATTCCCCCGAAACAATCTCATAAAAACCAGGATACTTATTTTTTCAGCGGTTTTTTTCCTGATTATTTTTGTCGGCGGGACCACCACGTTCTTTCTTTCAATGCAGCAGATTGTACAAAATACCGCTGTTCAGGAACTGGAAAGGATAGTCGAAACTCTGCGCATAGAGATAGAAACAGATGTCGCTGACGAACTGGCCACCACCATCAAGATGGCCGATACCCCCGTCATCAAAAGATATTTTCTTGCCCCTGAGAATCAACGGCTGGAACGCTATGCCCTGGAGGAACTAGGCGGCTACCAAAGGGCTTTGAAGGGGCATCATATTATCTGGGTCAGCGACAGCGACAAAAAGCTTTATTTTAACGGCGAGTACCGTTTTACCGTGGACCCCGGCGATCCTGATCTTGACTGGTACAACCGGACTCTCTATGAAACGGAAACATACAATTTCAAAATCAATTACAATGACACTCTGGATAAATTCGAACTCTGGATCCACGCGCCGGTTTTTGACGAGGGAAAACCTATAGGCATGGTGGGAACCGGCAGGGACCTGGACTCTTTAACCAATACCCTGTTTTCTAACGTCGATTCCAGAATCACATTCCACCTGTTTAATAACACCGGAGAAATAACCGGCGCGCGGGATGTCGGTTTTATACTCGGGACAAAGCACATCTCCGAATATGAAGCCGGCGGCAGAATCTTTACGGTGGCCCGGCAATTGTCTCCCGGCGATTTTCAGACTTTCATCATCAACGATACCCTGTATACGGTAAACAACATCCGATGGATAGACTGGTACATTACGGCATCCATGCACATCGGCCCCAGCATGATTTTTAATACGCCCATGACCGCCGTATTCCTGCTTATGATGTCCGGCATTCTGCTTGTTATCATTGTATTTAATATATTCTGCCTCAACATCCTCAAGGATTTGGTGAAATCGCAGCAGGAAGCCGAAAGCGCGAATAAGGCCAAGAGCGGGTTTCTCGCGCATATGAGCCACGAAATCCGTACTCCCATGAACGCCATTATCGGAATGAGCGAACTTATGCGTACGGATAATCTGGACAGCGAGCAGCTTTTCTATTTCGACGATATTAAAAAGATGTCCCACTCCCTTTTGTCGATTATTAACGATATTCTGGATTTTTCCAAAATCGAGGCGGGAAAACTCGAACTGGTTCCGGTTCATTACAATATCCACCGGGTATTCCGAAATATTGTTTCCATGTGTCAGTTCATCGCGGAAGGCAAGGGCCTGAAGTTACATACATACTGCGCCGCCGACGTGCCGGAAATACTGTATGGAGACCAGACCCGCATCCGCCAAATTTTTGTAAATATTGTAAACAACGCGGTCAAGTATACCCATGAAGGGTATGTTGATTTTTCTCTTACGCGGGAAGAGCGGGACGGAAAGGAGTATCTTCTTGCCGCTGTGCGGGACACGGGGGTAGGTATCAAAGAAGAGGATATTAAAAATCTTTTTGAGTCTTTTGAACAATTGGATAAACAGAAAAACCTGGGCATAGCGGGAACGGGTTTGGGGCTTTCCATAACAAAGAGTCTTGTCATCATGATGGGCGGCTGCATCACGGTGGAAAGCGAATACGGACGCGGTTCGTGCTTTACTGCGCTGCTGCCTCTTATTCCCGGCGACCCCTCGAAGGTTGACAAGGGCCTCAGAAATCCCGTGGTATTTTCCAAAGGCAATGTACGGGTTCTGGTCGTGGACGATATGCCCGAAAATCTGATTGTAGCCAGGGGTTTTTTGACCCAGCGGCGGATTATCGTCGACACGGCAGAAAGCGGCGCCGCGGCGCTGCGCATGATCCGCGAACAGGCGCTGTGCGGGCAGTATTACGATCTTGTATTCATGGATCACATGATGCCGGGGATGGACGGCGTGGAGGCGACGAAACAGATTCGGCGTCTCGGGGATGATATGGCTTTGAGAGAACAGGGCCGCAGGATACGGGCCATGCCCATTATCGCTCTGAGCGCAAACGCCGTTACCGGGGCAATAAAGACTTTTCTTGATGGCGGGATGAATGATTTTCTGGCGAAACCCATGGAAGCCTCCCGCCTGAATACCATTCTGGCGAAATGGCTCCCGCCGGAAAAACTGATAATGGAAACCTCCGGTGAATGCCGGATGGATCAACCGGATTTGCTGCTTCAGCAGTTGGGGGAGATTGAAAATCTGGATGTGAAAGACGGACTGTCGCATGTGGATTGCAAAGAGGGATACTATCAGCTCTTGCGGCTATTCTGTACGGGCCTGGATGAGACTATCCGCATTATCAGCGACTGTGTGGAAAAAAGTGACTGGACAACCTACGCCATACGAACCCACGGCATCAAGGGAGTGCTGCGGATGATGGGACAGAAAGAACTGGGGGAGTGGGCGTACAAACTGGAGCGCGCCGGCAAAGCGGGAAACGCCCCGATGTGCGCAGGGGAAGCCGGCCCCTTCTGTGAAGCGTTGCAGGCATTCCGCGGCAAACTTCTCGCAACCGGTTTGTTCGCGGAAAAGAAAGAGCCGGAAGTCACAATGCCCGCGCTTGGCCCCCTGCTTTTTCCCGCTTCCAACTGTTAGGAACGCGCCGCCGGAACCGGAATTAACGGTCAGGCTCCGGGGTTACATTTTTTTCCTTATGTTTTAGACTAAACGGGGGGTAGGGCGATGCAGATATATGGCGCGCGCAAATGCGCGATAACAAAAAAGGCCGAGCGGTTTTTTCGCGATAGGGGTATAGCCTATCATTTCGTTGATTTAACGCAGCGAGCTTTGTCAAAGGGCGAGCTTGAAAATATCCGCCGGGGGCTGGAGGCGGGCGAGTCTCTCATTGATACGGAAAGCGCCGCTTACAAAAAACGGGGGATGGCTTACATGGTCTATGACGAGGCTGAAGAGCTGCTCGCGGATCCCCTGCTCCTCCGCACGCCGGTGCTACGGGAAGGAGTGCGCGTTATTGTCGGAGACGATGAAAAAGCATGGAAGGCTCTGGCGGCGGAGTTGAAGGGGGCGTAAGGCGGAAAATGCCGGGTTTAACTGAAAAACATCTGCGGTATGGTTATTTCTACTACC
>JAISQU010000332.1 GCA_031274005.1 Spirochaetales bacterium | reverse complement strand
TGCGGCGTAAAACGCCGCAAACCGGGCTTTTCGCTCCAATCTTTTGGCTACGCCAAAAGGATTTCCGCTTCAATCCCTTGCGCGCCCGGGGGGAGGGAGCAAGATATTAAACAGGCTCTGAGAGAAACCCGACCGGGTTTCCGAACAACTCCAACAAAAACCACTGCAAACCCCGAACGCGATATTTCGTAACGCTATGCTTGACACCCCCGCCATTCCTCTCATAAGTTTACGGCATGGAACTTCTCTCCCCCGCGGGAAACCTCGAAAAGTTGAAGTACGCATACCTCTACGGGGCGGACGCCGCTTACATCGGTATAGGGGATTTTTCCCTCAGGGTTAAGGCGGATAATTTTCACGATGATGACGCCAGGACTATCCCCGCCATCAAGGCGGAGCGCCGCCTGTACTGCGCCCTCAATATATACTTTCACAGGGACGACCTTGAGCGGCTCAACGGTCAACTCGATTATATCGCCGCATACCCCTTCGACGCCTTCATTATCAGCGATCTGGGGATTGTTCCCCTTATCAGGCGGCGTTTTCCCCGCGCGGCCCTGCACCTGTCCACCCAGGCAAACTGCATCAACGCGGAGGCGGCCCGCATGTACCACGACATGGGTTTTTCCCGCGTCATTCTGGGCCGCGAGGTAACGCTGGAGGAGGCGGCGGACATCAAGGCAAAAAATCCCGGCCTGGAACTTGAGGCCTTTGTACACGGCGCGATGTGCCTTGCCTATTCGGGCCGCTGCTTTTTAAGCGCGTGGATGGCCGGCCGTTCCGGCAATCAGGGAAAGTGCGCCCACTCCTGCCGGTGGAAGTACCGTGTTCTGGAAGAGGCCGAAAGGCCGGGCGAATATTTTCCCATTGCCGAGCACGACGGCGGTTTTAGCACAATCCTTTCTTCCCGCGACCTGTGCATGATAGACCATCTTGCCAAAATCAAAACCGCGGGCATTGACGCGGTAAAAATCGAAGGCAGGATGAAGTCCCTGTATTACACAGCCCTTGTAACCCGCGCCTACCGTAAACACCTCGACGCCCTGGAAGCAGGATGCGCGGGCCGGCCGGACCTCTCCGCGCAGGACCTCGCCGTCTACAGGGAAGACCTCTTCAGAGTCAGTCACCGCGAATACTGTACCGGCTTCTATTTCGGACGCGGCGAAGTCCAGCGCCCCACAGAGGCGGAGTATCTGGAGCACCATGTTTTTCTGGGAACTATAGGACGGGAAGTTTCCCCCGGCGTGTACGAAATGGACATACGCAACCAGATACCCGCGGGCGGTACAATCGAATACACAGGGCCTAGCCTGCACTGCGCCGGGGACAGCGCCTACGTCCTGCTCGGTGAAGACGGCCTGCCCCTGCCCAAAGCGGACCACGGACACAAGGCGCGCATCCGTCCCGGAGTACCCGTTCAGCCCGGCTATATTATGAGGCGGGCAAAGACGGCCCGCTGTTTTTAACGCTTGTTTCAAAGGCAGTCTTCGGGATATGATTATCCCATGTCACAGGAAGATACGCCCCGCAGAGCCGTCAAGGTACTTAAAGGCCCGGTTGCCCGCAGAATTGCCGCGGGCGAGGTTATAGACAGGCCCGCCTCTGTTGTCCGGGAACTTCTGGATAACGCAATTGACGCGGGAAGTACGGAGATCTCCGTCTATATAGAAGAGGGAGGGGTAGGGCGCATTCGTGTCGTGGATAACGGCTGCGGAATGACGCAGGAGGACTTACAGTTGTGCTGCCTTCCCCATGCGACATCCAAAATCGAAACCGAAGATGACCTGTACCGCGTTACCACCCTGGGCTTCCGGGGAGAAGCTTTGTCAAGCATTGTAACCGTCGCCCGCGTCGAAATTACAAGCGGGACCAGCGAAGCGGCCTGCAAAATCGTTATTCACGGCGGCGAGCAGCTTTCTTTTGCCCCTTACAGGGGAAATCAGGGAACAATTATCGATGTGGCGGATCTTTTTTACGCCATTCCCGCCCGCCGGCGCTTTATGAAAACCGCATCGGCGGAAACAGCCCAGTGCAGGACGACATTTCTTGAAAAGGCGGCGGCTTTCCCCGGAATTTCTTTCAAATTTTTTACCGATGGAACCCTCAAGGTTTTTCTTCCCGCCGCGGACCTGCTTTCACGGATTTCCACAGCGTACAGCGAGGTGGACAAAAGAATGCTGTATCTGCAAACAGGCAGCGGCGACGGCTTTCAGCTTTCCATCGCGGCGGCGGCGCCGGAGCTTTCCCGCCGGGACCGCAAATACATTCACATCTATGTAAACCGCCGCCGCATCTGGGAGTATGCCCTTATTCAGGGCGTGGAATATTCCTACCGCAATTATCTGCCCGGAGGGGTTTTCCCCTCGTGTTTTGTTTTTGCGGAGATTGATCCTGATCGCGTGGATTTTAACATTCATCCCGCAAAGAAAGAAGCCAAAATAAAAAATATCGCAGAGGTACGCCGGAGGGTAACGGATATTCTGGATTCTTTTCTGCGGCAGCTCCGCCACGGCTGCGTAACCCCGCCTTCGGGCGGCATGAACGCGGGCTGCGTATATGAACCGCTGCCGCAAAGCCTGGTCTTTGCGGATAACGCGGCGCCGCCGGGGTACCAGACGCGTTTACCCGCGTACGCGAAGGCCCCGTACGGAGGCATGCGTTCCTATGGCCCGCAGGATCTTGTGCTTGCTGAAGCCGCCCCGTCTTTTACCCCGGAAACGAAGTACGACTTTATTTACAGGGGGCAGGTCTTCGGCCTTTTTCTTATCGCGGAAAAAGCGGGAAATCTGTATCTGGTTGACCAGCACGCGGCCCATGAAAGAATAATCTACGAAGAACTCGCGGGAGACACCCTGGCCCAGCCTCTTCTTATTCCGTATGAGTTCGAGACCGATGAGGAGGAGGACGCCGCGGTGCAAAATAACGCCGCGCAAATCGCCGGGCTGGGTATAGAAGTTATACGCCGCGGGGCGCGCAAATGGGTTCTTGCGGCTCTGCCGGAAAGCTATCGCGGCGGCGAAGAAGATATTATTCAGGCCATCACCACCCGCTACGGCGCCGCCGATTCTTTGAAGAAAAAAATTTTCGCGGACATTGCCTGCAAGAAAGCGATAAAGGACGGCGGCGCCATTGACCCCCTTGCCGCCTGCGAAATCATCCGGGCCGCCTTCGCACTGGAAAACCCCCGCTGCCCCCACGGCCGGCCCCTCTGGTTTGAAATAAGCCGCGAAGATCTGATGCGCAAAGTGGGGAGGCTTGTGTAGCGGGCAGTAATGTTCAGGGTTTACAAGGCTTGCGGCTTCAAAAAGACGGCTATTTCTTTAACGGCTGGCCGCCGCAGGTGTCTATTTGAATTTCACCCGCTTCGATGATAATCTTACCCTCCGGGCTTAGGGTTATATCCTTTTCGATTGTCAGGGTGACTTCTTCAGCCGCGGACGAATATTCAAAACAGATTGTGCCATCCGCCGATACAATATGCAAGTTCACGCCAGTAGCATCAAGTGTAATCGTATTCCCCTGGCAGGTTTTGATACTCTTTTGGGCGGTTTCCCCGCTTTGAGGCGACGGCCCGGCAACGAACCACGCGGCGTCAATAACGAGTTCCGGTACATGAGGCATCCCGGCAGACACAACGATAACCGTATCTCCGGTTTCAGGGAGCATGCTTTTCCTGCCGGTAAAGGGCGAACCAACAGGAAGCCAGCCGCTTAGAGCTTCCTCTTTCCCCAGCGGTTTTACCCGCACACGTCCGAGGGAATCGGGGTCACGGGTGTCGGTTACTGTTGCGTATGAATAGCGGGAGAACATAAAAACCTCCAATTTTTTATCGCGTTTCATATTCAGGAAAATACAATGCGAGCATAAGGGATTTTTTTACTTTGTTCTATACAGCATGCAGGGAAACGGGTGCAACTTCTTTTTCCGTGCGCCTTTTTTGCTTCTCAAAAAACCGGGCTTTCCGCTTCAATCTTTTGGCTGTGCCAAAAGGATTTACGCTGCAATCCCTGGCGCGGCCCAGGGGCTTCCGGTGATTTTGCACGGAAAAAATTGGTGCACCCGCA
>JAISQU010000304.1 GCA_031274005.1 Spirochaetales bacterium | reverse complement strand
GCCCGGTATACGCTGGAAAATGAATAATTTATCAGACAAATGAACTACCCAGAGCAAGCTCTTGGGTATCAGATTTTTCATACGAAAAATCTGTCGTTCATAAGGAAATTATTGTACTGGCGTTGGTTTAATACCATTGTATTTATACAGACCTTTCGGTCTGGCGCCGTTTCGCCGGAGCAAGCTCCGGGGTATTAAACCAACGCCTGCGAATAAAGGAGTATATTATTATGAAAGTAACACTCTTACTTGAGAATAATAGTCTTTTTAACCGATTTCTGAACGCGGAACACGGGTATTCTGCCTGGATTGAGGATGAAGACATAAAAATCCTGTATGATACCGGTTATTCGGACAAGTATATCAAGAATGCGGAAGAACTCGGTATTGATTTACGGAAGGCCGACTATGTAATTATTTCGCATGCTCATTATGATCATTGCGGAGGCTTAAAATATCTCTTGAAATATTATAGAGATAAGGCGATGGCGAGGAAACCTGTTCTGCTTGTTGCCCATCCTGATTTCTTCTTAAAAAAATTTGAATTTAATTGGAGCGTCTCATTGGGTCTGGATGTTGACAGAGAAATTCTTGACGATTTTTTTGATGTTCAAATTGTTGCTGAATCTGTTTGGCTTACCAAAAATCTTGTCTATATGGGATTGACAGAAATTTCAAATGATTTTGAAAGGGAATTTCCGCAGAGTCCCAAGAAATTCAAAAATGGCAAATGGGTTGATGATTTTGTTCCAGAAGATACTCAGCTTGCTTATAAACACAAAAACGGGGAAGAAGTAAGTATTGTAGCTTCATGCGCGCATTATGGGATATGCAATATCATTGAATATGCAAGAAAACTTACCAAAGCGGTTAACGTGCATACATATCTTGGCGGATCACATCTCAGAAGAGAAGAAGTGTCGGAAAGTCAAATGAGGCGTACCTGCGAATTTTTACAGAATACGAAAATAAAGAATTTTTATATATGCCATGATACGGATTTGCCCTGCAAACTACAGCTGGCCAATGTTACCCCCATTTTGGAAGCCGGTGTCGGGCTTATTGTTGAATGCGAATAAGAAATATGGCAGAAATATTTGTATTTGTCGGGACATATACTGAGGATATCGAGTTCGGAACCGAAGAAATACTGAGAGGCGAGGGCGAGGGTATTTATATTCTCGCCCTCGATTCGACGACCGGCAGGCTGCGGCATTGCCGTACCGCAGAAGGCATTGTTAATCCCTCGTACCTCTGCATGGAACCCCGGTACCGTTTTTTATATGCTGTAAATGAACTTAAAATTTATGAGGGAAAAGCATCGGGGGCTGTCAGTGCGTTTTCTTTAGATCCGGACACAAAGGATTTACAACTGCTGAACAAGCAGCCGACACAGGGGACAGATCCCTGCCATGTCTGTTTGAATGCTGCCGGAACCCATGCATTTGTATCGAATTTTATGAGCGGCAGCGTGTGTGTATTTCCTGTCTTGAACGACGGCAGTCTGGGGGAGGCGTCGCAGTTTATTCAGCACTCAGGGAATAGCCATGACCCCCGGCGGCAGGCGGGGCCTCACGCACATTCGCTTACCTTTGATCCTGAAAACCGCTTTGCCTTTGTACCGGATCTTGGCATGGATAAACTGATGGTATATGCGCACAATCCAGCTGCCGGATATCTTACGCCGCCTGCCGTAGCGTATTATCCGCTTCCGCCGGGATCCGGTCCACGCCATTTTGAATTTCATCCCAATGGGAATCTGGCCTATTTAATAAATGAATTGTCGTCAGGTATTGTGGCGTTCCGCTATGACCGGAAAACGGGATATCTTTGGGAATTACAGACAGTTTCGACGCTTCCGGAAGGGTTTAACGGCGATAATACCTGTGCGGACATTCATATCCCGGCTTTTGGGAGATTTGTATATGGATCAAACCGTGGGCATGATAGTATCGTCATTTACAAAATTGATGAGGAGAGCGGGCTTTTATCCTATATCGGGCACAGGAAAACCGGGGGGAAGACTCCCCGGAATTTTGCTGTTGATCCTGCGGGTAAATTCCTTTTGGCTGCAAATCAGGATAGCAATACAATCGTTACATTTCGGATTAACGCGGAAACGGGAGCGCTCACACAAATCTGCAGCTTTGATATTCCTACGCCTGTTTGTGTAAAATGCGCTATTTTCTGAATGCTTGCGATTTATTTTTCGGGGTACTGCTTATGATGAAGCGGCCGGTATTAACTGGTCACGAGAAACCGATCCCATCGTATCTCGGGCTGCTCATGTTTGTTTGCGCTTTTACCGCTTTCTGTAAAGCACATATTATTCCGGGAGAAAATTTGAGTTTTCCCGTGTTGCCGCCGGAAGGGTGCACCCCCGCCGGAATTTTCATTTGACATACCTCGCAAAGTGGTGATAGACTAAATCGGTTTGTAATATATCAGATTGCACAAACTAAAAAAAGGAGAAAGAATGAATAAAAGAAAACTCTTAACAGTCTTCATGGCAGCCGCTCTCGCGCTGGTTTTGGCGCAGATAGCGTATGCCGGCGGCGGCTCCGAGGCCGCGAAAGGGCCTGTTGTCATCAAATGCGCTTCCGTAGACGCTCCCGGGGGCTCCATGTATGTGGCTTTTGAATATTTCATGAAAGAAATCGGTCCCCGAACCAAAAACGCCGTCACGGCGGAGCTTCACGCCTCAAGCGAATTGGGCAACCACCGGGATTACATTGATGGTCTGCAAATCGGCAGTATCCAACTGGCTGAAATCGCGAGTTCCGTTGTGGCGACCGTAGACGATTCTTTTGCCATCTTCGATATGCCCTATATTTCTCCCAACGAACGCGCCCAAGTAGCAACCCTCAAGGCCGGCGCGGATAAGCTGCTGCGGGATTCTCTTCTCAAAAAGGCAAACCTCTATGTGGGCGGTTTTCTGGTTCGCACTCCCCGCAATGTGTACTGCTCCACAAAACCCATCAAATCCATTGATGATTTCAGAGATCTGAAAATTCGCACCATGGAAAGTCCCCCCATGCTCCGCGCCATGGCGCTTTTGGGCGCAAAGGCGACTCCCATTCCCACAAGTGAAAGATATATGGCTCTGCAAACAAAAGTAGTGGATGCCGCGGAAAACAACTCCGGCGAAATTTACTTCAAGAAAGAATATGAAGTAACAAAATATCTTTCCAAGACATCGCACATCATTCAGCCAAACGTGTACATTTTTAGCAACGCATTCCTTCAGTCTTTGCCCGAGGATCTGCGCAAGATTGTTACGGATCTTTGCAACGAGGCCGCCGATGCGGGAACCAAGTATGATTTCGATAATGTTGATGTTATCGAAAAGAAACTCGCTCAGGACCACGGAATGCTTATTAACGATATTCCCGACAAGTCCGCGTTCATAGCTGTTCTTCAACCCCTGTATCAGGAATATACTGACCGTATCGGCCAGGCCCTGATGGATAGCTTTCTGAAGAAATAAGACCCCTAAAGTTACGGGAAGGGACCGCCCTTCCCGCTTATTTTTTATAGAAAAGCGTCAAAGAGGATAACCATGCAAAAGCTTGTTTTCTTTATTTACGATACCTGTCTTGGCTTTCTTGCCAAAATTATTGGGCTTGTCATGCTGCTTTCGGTTGTGGTTCAGATTGCCTGCCGGTATTTGCCTATGGCGCCTCTGCGCTGGACGGAAGAGCTTGCCCGCCTCAGTTTTATCTGGTACTGCTTTATGGGCGCGGCGACGACACTTGCCAAAAGAAAGCACCTCACCATTGATTATTTCTACCTGAAACTGAACACGCGTATACGGAAAGTTCTTGATGTCCTGAGCTGGGGCGTAGTGATAGGGTTCTCTTCGGCGCTTACCGTATACGGCGTATACATGGTCAAAGTTGTCTCTATACAGAGATCGCCCATGCTGGATCTGTCCATGTCCCTGTTTTACGGTGCGGTTCCGGCCGGCTGCTTTTTGTTCGCTTTTTACGGGCTGGTGTCCCTGATTGCATGCCTCAGAGGCGATAACACAGCGACAGCCATAAAAGAAGGAGAAAGCCGATGATGGTAGCGATGACGGCGTTTGCCGTTTTACTTGTCCTTTTGACGCTCAACATTCCCATAGCCTTCGCCATCGGTGTCTCCGCTCTGGCCGCTATTGGTGTGGCTCCGAATGTTCCTGTTGTGGTTTCGGCGCAGAGGATGTTTTACGGACTTGATACGTTTACGCTGATTTCGGTTCCCCTGTTTATTTTGGCGGGACGGCTTATGGCTCTTGGGGGAGTTACCCGTGATCTTCTGAATCTCTCCAGAGTGTTCGTGGGTTTTCTGCGGGGCGGGCTTGCCTACATCAATATCGTGGCGAGCATGATTTTTGCCGGCATTACCGGTACGGCCGCTTCGGATACCTCTTCCATCGGGTCCATTCTGATTCCGGCCATGATCGACAAGGGATACGAAAAGGATTTTACCGTAGCCGTAACCGCGACCTCCTCTACCATAGGAATCATGATTCCCCCCAGCGTACCCATGGTTTTGTATGGCGTCGCGACAAACCAATCCATCGGCAAACTGTTTATCGGCGGTGTTGTTCCCGGCATCATGGTAGGCGCGGCGCTTATGGCCGTAACCGCTGTTCTGGCGCGCAGGCGTAATTACCCGCGGGAAGAGAGTTTTACCTTTCAAGCTGCCGCCAAAATATGCCTGCGCGGCGTTCCCGCCATTATGACGGTTCTCATTATCATCGGCGGCATCGTTACCGGGTTTTTTACTCCCACGGAAGCGGCGGGCATTGCCTGTGTTTATACCATGCTGCTGGGTATCTTTTTCTACAGGGAATTAAAATGGCGGGATATTCCGAATATTCTGAAAGAAGTTGCCGTAACCGTGGGAATGGTCGCCATGATGATTTCCGCGGCATCGGTTCTGGGCTGGATTTTCGCTAACCAGAATATTCCGCGGATAATCGGCGAGGCGATTCTTTCCATTACCGATAACAGGATTGTTATTATGCTGCTCGTCAACGCGCTTCTTCTGTTTGTGGGAACATGGATGGACCTTACTCCGGCGGTTATCGTTTTCGCGCCCATCCTTCTGCCCATAGCGACACAGGTGGGCATTGACCCCGTTCATTTTGGTATCATCATGGTGGTGAATCTGGCGATAGGTCTTTTTACCCCGCCTGTGGGCGTGTGCCTTTTTATCGCCTGCGGTATCGCGAAAATTTCCATAACAGATACCCTGAAGGCGTTTATTCCCTTTTTTGTCGTCATGCTTTTTGTTCTGCTTCTTGTTACCTATATTCCGCCGTTGTGCATGACGCTGCCGAATCTTTTAGGATAAGGAGAACATTGTATGAAAAAAATGAAAATTGGCAAAACCGGTTTCGAGGTTTCCCGTGTTTCTATGGGAACTCTGGCCATAGGAGGCGAGAGCGTCTGGGGTGACAGCGACGATGAGCAGTCCATCAGGACTATACACAGCGCGCGGGATCTGGGAATCAATTTCTTTGATACGGCGCCTGTGTACGGTTTTGGCCGCAGCGAGCGTGTTCTGGGAAAGGCCCTGGGTGCGGAAAGAAGCGGATTTATCGTGTCCTCAAAATGCGGCCTTGTCTGGGACTTGGCCGAGGGCCCCATTCTCTATTCCCGGGACGGGTATGATGTGCGGCGCAATACAACCGCAAAAAATATCAAGCGGGAAATTGATATAAGCCTGAAACGCCTTAACACGGATTACATTGATATTTACTATACCCACTGGCAGGCTATAGAGGAGTTTCCCGTACCCATCGCGGAAACCATGGGCGCTTTGATGGATCTGAAAAAAGAGGGGAAAATACGCGCCATTGGAGCTTCCAATGTATCCGGGGACCAGATACGCGAGTACCTGAAATACGGCCGCATAGATATTATTCAGAACCGGTTCAGCATGTTGGATCAAATGTCTTTCCGCGAGTTGAATCCTTTGCTTCTGGAAAACGATATTACCTTTCACGCGTATTCCCCCTTCGAGCGCGGCCTTCTGACCGGCGCTGTGGATATGAACTTTGTCGTAAAACCCGCGGACGCGCGCAGCGCCATCAAATGGTACGAAACTTCCCGCCGGCGGGAAGTTCTGGATATGCTGGATGGCTGGAAACCCCTGTGTGAGAAATATGCATGCACTCTGGCGGGGCTTGCCGTGGCATGGCTTATCCATCAGGGGCCAAATATCAATGTGGACGCCGGTTCCCGCAGGGTAAAAGCGATAGAAGAAAACGCCCGCGGCGGGGAGATAACCCTTGAGGAAGCCGATATTGCGGCCATGACGAAAAAGATCGATTTTCTTGTGGACAAATATGCAGATGAAGCAAAAATGCCGCGGTAGAGGCTGTCAATGAGACTTGAGAGAAACCCAACAAGGTTTCTGAACAACTCTTATTATGCGGTCCGGTTTGAGTGTTGCCGCTTCCAAATCCCCCTATCCTCAAACCCGGCAATCCCCCGCCCCGCAATTTCCGTGAATGACCCCCGTCTCTCACGTAAAATCGGTGCACGTAGAATTTGACATTCAGGTACAGTCGTGTCATACTGTGACGATAAATTAAAATCAATATAAGGAGAAAAACATGAAGAAAATTCTCGGACTGGTTCTGGCCCTGACGTTTTTTGCGTCTTTCGTCTATGCCGGCGGCGGCAGTGAGGCCGGCGGCAGCAAAAAAGAGGAGGCAACCCTCAAACTTGCCCACATTTACGCGCCGACCCACGCCTTTTCTATCGGAATGAAAAATATCGCCGCGGCGGCAAAGGAAAAATCCGGCGGCAAACTCATCATCAACGAATTCCCCGCCGCCCAGTTGGGCAGTGAGACAGACATCGCCAACGGCGGGGTAAACGGCAGTATAGAGATGATTCTCGTCGGCTGCGGAGAAATCGGCAAGAGGTATACTCCGCTTCTGATTATGGACGGGCCCTTCCTCTTTTCCGGTTACGAGCACGCCCGCAAGGTTCTTGACGGTCCCATCGGTCAGGAATTGTGGGACGGCTGCCTCAAGGCCACCGGGCTGCGCCACCTGCGGGCCAACTATTACGGTTCGCGCAATGTCACCACGAAAAAGGCCATAAACAGCCCCGACGACCTGCGAGGCATGAAAATCCGCGCTCCCGAGCAACCCATGAACGTGGCGATAGTCCGCGCAATGGGAGCGCAGCCTACCCCCATGGCTCTTTCTGAAGTGTACCTCGCCCTCCAGCAAAACGTTGTTGACGGCCAGGAAAACCCCATCCCCACGATTCATTCCCAAAAGTTCTACGAAGTGCAGACCCACATCAGCCTTACCAAACACATGACGCAGTTTCCCACGCTCTTCATCAGAGACGCCCTGTATCAGGACTTTACGCCTGAACTCAAAAAAGCCCTTGACGACGCCGTTAAGGAAGTTGGTCCCAGCATAGACAAAGCCGTTCTGGACGACGAAGAGAACCTGCTCAGCGATATGAAGTCCAAAGGCATGACGGTCATCCAGCCCAATATTGACGCCTTCGTCAAGGCGACCGCTGGCGTGTACAAGGAATTCGAGAAGAACTGGGGGCCGGATCTCTACGGTAAAATCCAGGCCATTCGCTAAGTTCGTAAATTTTCGGGGAGGGCCCTGCGTCCTCCCACTTTTTTTGAGAGAAACCAATGAAACTACTGAATAAAATTGAAGAAGGCTTTATTATGGTATGCTTTGCCGTGATGGGCGCCGTCCTCGCTTTGCAGATTTTTATGCGTTATGTCATAAACATGCCCCTTATCTGGAGCGAAGAACTCGCCCGTTACATATTCGTCTGGGCAACCTTTATCGGCGCGGGCTATGGCGTGCGCAAAAAAATACACATAAGCATGGAGCTTATTTATATGCGGCTTCCCGTAAAAGCCCGCCTCGCCGTAACAGTTTTTACGAACGCCGCGGCGATTTTCGTTTTTGCCTATCTCATCCCCTACGGCATAGAAACAGTCAGAACGCAGTGGAATATCGGCTCTTCCGCCATGGAAATACCCATGAGCTGGGTTTTCGCGGCCGTACCCGTGGGCTGTTTTATCGTATGCCTTCGGCTTATAGCCGAAACAGTGCTCGCAATTAAAACCAAAGGAGAAAACCTATGATACTCCTGCTCGGCGCCTTTTTTATTCTCCTGCTCCTCAAAATGCCCGTATCCTTTTCGCTGCTGTGCAGCTCGGTCTTTTATCTCCTGGCTCAGGGAATGCCCCCGTTTATGGCCATAATCAGAATGGCCATGGGCGTAGGGGATTCCTTTCCCCTTATGGCTGTACCCTTTTTTATTCTGGCCGGCGCGATAATGAACACAGGCGGAATAACCACCCGCATCTTTGAGTTTGCCGACAAACTCTGCGGCCACATCACCGGCGGCCTGGGCCACGCCAATATCCTTGCCAGCATCATCTTTTCGGGCATGTCCGGCACCGCCATCGCCGACACAGGCGGCCTCGGCGCGATAGAACTCAAAGCAATGAAAGACGCCGGCTACGACGAGGACTTCAGCCTCGCCATAACAGGCGCAAGTTCTATCATAGGCCCCATCATACCGCCCTCGGTACCCGCCGTTGTCTTCGGCGTCATAGGCGAAGTCTCCATAGGCCGGCTCTTCATAGGCGGCGTCATCCCCGGCCTCATCATGGGCTTCGCCATGGCCCTTTTCGTCTATTTTCAGAGTAAACACCGGCATTACCCCAAAAAGAAACGCGCCACCATCAGGGAAATCGCCGCCTCCACGCGCAAATCCTTTTTTGCCCTGCTCACGCCCGTCGTCATAATCGGCGGCATCTTCATCGGCGTCATAACCCCCACGGAAGCGGCCATACTTGCCGTCGTGTACTCCCTCATCCTCAGCATCGCCTACGGAGACTTCAAACGCAAAGACTTTATTAACGTTCTGCGCGAAACCGTTAACGGCACTGTCAGCGTCATGCTCATCGTTAGCTGCGCCTCCCTTTTCGGCTACATCCTCGCCAGCGAACAGATACCGCAAAAAATGACCGACTTCTTCATGGCCGCGCTGCCCAACAAATACGCCGCCCTGCTGGTCATCAACATCATCCTGCTCATCGCCGGCACCTTCATGGAAACCATCTCCGCCATAACCATCCTGACCCCCGTGCTCATCCCCGTTGCCCTGGTCTTCGGCATAGACCCCGTTCACTTCGGCATCGTCATGATCCTCAACCTCATGATCGGCCTCATGACGCCTCCGGTTGGAATGGTTCTCTACGTGCTCTCCGGCGTCTCAAAAGTCCCCTTCGAGCAAATCGTCAAAGCCATCTGGCCCTACATCATAGTGCTCACCATCGTGCTTTTCATACTTACCTACGTGCCCCAGATCGTCCTTTTCCTGCCCAACCTCGTCTTCGGCTGAACTCTGTATCCGGGAATTTGGACGCGTTGCGGAAAAAGGCTCCGCCTTTTTCCGCAACCGGGCTTTACGGGGGTTCCGCCGCAGCCGAACCAAGCCCTAAAATCAGACCTGAAAAATTGCAAAACAATTTTGTAAGCGTCTTTACACAAAACGGCCGCTCGCGCCCCTGCAAAATTGCGCCGTCTTGAACCTATCAAGCCATTGCGGCAATGGCCCCGCCTTAAGCGCAACAGGCTGACAGGCACGCAATATCCATCTGCCTGACGCCAAGACAGCCTGCAATAAATTTGCATTTTGCCATAAGCAGAAAAAACGTGACGGGGCCGGCCGCGTCCCACAAGCCTTCGTAATTTCCCTGCCCCTTGGCAATGACGAGATCGGCGGCGCTGAATACTTTCCTAAACTCACCGGAAGCGCGTTCAATAACAGTTCCCAAAGACACGTCTCCGTTACCGATTACCTGCGCCTCCTCATCCATGCCTACCATACGCGCGTCTTCTTCCGTAACATCGTTCACAATCGCCTCTCCCCGCACGCCGTAAAATACGCGCAGCCCTGGAAAAGTCTTTTTTATGAAACGGATAAACAGTTTGTCAACAACAATTTCGCCGCAGTTATCCCCCAGATAGAGAAGAGTTTTCGCTGTTTTCAGTTTATCAAACAACTGCCCGCTGTGGTCTATCGCCAGAGCGGTATTCCGGCTGCCGGCAATCTGTTTTTTTACCGACTCTATATCAAAGGCGTGGTTTGAGGCAAAGTCTATAACATTTCCGATAATCGCGGCTTTGAGATACGCGGTATACGGGTCCGGATCCTCGCGGAGAAAAGAGTCTATCCCGGCGGAAAGCTCCAGCATTTTCTGATTGTAATATCGCTTGTTTTCTTTATACGGGTCATCGCAGCCGGTGTATTTGCGGATTATTTTCCATGTCTCGCCCATAACCTCGGGACTGCTTTTCGCGAAGTCAACATTCCCCATATACCGCAGGGATTCCTTCATCATGGCCTGCCGTTGTTTTTGGGGAACATTGAGGAGATCCGCTATTTTTACTACCTGATTGGGAAAGGCATGGTTCATACCCCGGAGCTCTGCTCCGGAAAGTGAGTTGGCCTACCACAAAATGGAAAGGCTCTTAAATTTACGGGTTATGAACCATGCCTATACAATAAATT
>JAISQU010000276.1 GCA_031274005.1 Spirochaetales bacterium | reverse complement strand
CCCCGGGCGCGCAAGGGATTGAAGCATGCCCCGGCAACCGCACGCGCGAGCGTGTTGTGGAGAATGCAGCAACAGGGCAAGAGGCCCTATAAAACCCTTGCCGTATACAAAGGTCGAAGGGCCGAAATCCTTTTGGCGCAGCCAAAAGATTGCAGCGGAAAGCCGGCGTACAGCCTGCCTAAAGGCAGGCTGCCGGAATATAACAACAGGGGTTTTCGTATACGCCGGGCCGTTTTGCCCTATTTTGCAAGCACACGGCTTCGCCCTGCGATTTCCTGGCCCGGTTTGCGGCGTTTTACGCCGCCAACCGGGCCCAAATTCCGAATTATAAGGAGATTTTGAACAGGCTCTTACTCAAAAATTTGAAATTGTAGTGGAATTTTCAAGAAAAATGTGCATACTTTTTGATAGTGACGCAAAACAAAGGAGGAAGAGTATGAAAAGCGTAAAGGGAACGCAAACAGAAAAAAATCTGCTGACAGCTTTCGCGGGGGAATCGCAGGCGCGCAACCGCTATACTTTTTTTGCCAGCGCGGCCAAAAAAGAAGGGTATGTGCAGATTTCAAAAATTTTCGAAGAAACCGCGGCTCAGGAAAAAGAACATGCCGAACGGCTTTTCAAATTTCTGGAGGGCGGCGAGGTGCAAATTTCGGCGTCTTTTCCCGCGGGTATAATCGGCACAACGGCGCAAAACCTGAAAGCCGCCGCCGGCGGGGAAAACCATGAGTGGACCGATATGTACCCCTCCTTCGCGAAAACCGCAAAAGAAGAAGACCTTCCGGCACTGGCGGCTATTTTCGAGGCCGTCGCCGTCGCGGAAAAACAGCATGAGAAACGCTTCCTTGACCTTATGGCCAATATAGAGAAGGGCCGCGTCTTCAAAAGGGACAAAAAAGTCTTGTGGCGGTGCGGCAACTGCGGCTATATTGTCGAGGCCGAAGAAGCCCCGAAAGCGTGTCCGGCCTGCGCTCATCCGCAGAGCTATTTTGAGCTTTTGGGCGAAAACTGGTAACAGTCATATATAAAAAAGGAGGAGACCATGAAAAACTACGTATGCAATGTGTGCGGTTACATCTATAACCCGGATGAGGGCGACCCCTCTAACGGCGTAAAGCCGGGAACAGCGTTTGAGTCTGTTCCGGAGGACTGGGTCTGTCCGCTCTGCGGAGCGGGAAAAAGCGAATTTTCCGAGGAATAAAGAAGGGGCCTGCGGCGGGAACGCTTTCACGGAAATTGCGGACGGGGCATAAGCGCCGCGGCAATTGCTGCGCAATTGCGTTATATTCAGGAGCTTTGGTGACAAGCCTGAAGCGTCCTGGTGACCTTTACCGCAATTTCCGGGGCCGAGATGCGGTTCGCCTATGCGAACCGCATCTCGGCTACTTGCGTACTTTTTTCAAAAAGTGTAGTATATTACTCATATATTTCTTGGGGAGGATTATATGAGTATCAAAAATGATGTTCTTGAAGTAATTAAAAAACGAAGAAGTATCCGTAAATTCAAACCGGAGCAGATCAAAAAGGACGAGCTTGAGGCGGTGCTGGAGGCGGGGACTTTCGCGCCGACGGGGGGCGGGGCGCAGTCGCCTGTGATTGTCGCGGTGCAGAATCCGGCCGCGATTGCCGAGCTTGTAAAAATGAACGCGGCGATTCTCGGTTCAAGCGGCAATCCGTATTACGGGGCGCCTACCATTGTGCTTGCGCTGGCCTCGCCCAAAGCGCGCGCCACATATGTGGAAGACGCCTCGTGCGTGCTGCAAAACATGATGCTCGCGGCTCACGCGATAGGGCTTGGCTCCTGCTGGATACACCGCGAGAAGGAAATGTTCAGCTCCGCGGAAGGCAAGGCGCTTCTGAAGCAGTGGGGGATTTCCGAGGAGTTCGTTGGCGTGGGTTCCATCGCGCTGGGTTATCCGGACTGCGAGTTTCCCGCCGCGGCGAAAAGAAAAGACGGCTACATCGTCAAGGTATAGGTATCACGAAAAATGGAAAAACGCGCGTTCACGTCTTTGAAGGCGGAGGTTTCGCTTTTGGGCTTCGGCTGTATGCGTCTGCCCCAGTTGTCAAAGGACAAGCCCGACATTGATTATGAACTTGGGCAGAAAATGATTGACCGCGCCTTTGAGCGCGGCGTCAATTATTTTGATACGGCATGGATGTATCACGAGGGGCTTTCGGAGAGTTTCGTGGGGCGCGCCCTTTCGAAATATCCGCGGGAGAGTTTTTATCTGGCGACAAAGATGCCCTCCTGGCTGGCGGAGAGCCCGGCCGGGGTCGAGAAGATTTTTTCCGAACAGCTCAAAAAATGCAAAACAGGGTATTTTGACTTCTACCTTGCCCATAATCTGAGCCGCGCCAATTTCGCAAAACTGCGGGAGCTTGGGGTTTACGAGTTTCTGGCAAAGAAAAAGGAAGAGGGAAAAATCCGGCGGCTGGGTTTTTCCATTCACGATAATCCGGAGACTCTGGAGCAGGTCGCTTCGGCCTATCCCTGGGAGTTCGCGCAGATTCAGCTCAACTATGTGGACTGGGAGACCCTGGACGCGAAGCGCCAGTACGAGTACCTGAGCGGCAGGGGTATTCCCGTTATCGTGATGGAGCCTGTGCGCGGCGGGGCCCTGGCGTCGCTCAACGAGAAGGCTCTGGCGGTTCTGAAAAAGGCCGACCCCGTGGCGAGCGCGGCTTCGTGGGCCATACGCTTTGCGGCGTCGTTGCCCAATGTGCTGACGGTACTCAGCGGCATGAGCAATTTAGAGCAGGTGGAGGACAATCTCGCGGCCTTTGATCCTTTCCGGCCCCTGTCAGAGGCCGAGCACGCGGTTATTAAAGAAGCGGCCGCGGCCTACCGGGCTTCGGGTACCATTCCCTGTTCGGGCTGCCGCTATTGCATGCCCTGCCCGGTGGGGGTGGACATTCCGCGGGTGTTCGCAATCTATAATCATTACAGGGCGCTCGGCGAGACGCGGATGGCGCCCATAGTTTTCCGCAACACCTACACAACGCTGCTGGAAGATGAGAAGGCGCATAACTGCGCGGACTGCGGGCAGTGCGAAAGCCATTGTCCCCAGGGGATAAAGGTTCCCGGCTTTATGAAAGAGATTGCGGCTTTCGCCGCCGCGGGATAAGAGCATATAGCGCTTTGGCGGGTCTCAGCGAACTGATTGGAAAAGGCATGGTTCATCAGCCCCTTTCAGGGGCCGCCATGTTCGGCTTTCCACTGCTGATACCAGAAAAACGCCACGACCATAATCGCGTGATTGTAAACGCCTTTCCCCATGTTTTTTTCCAGTTCGCTTACAGGGACAAGTTCGCAATCGACAAGTTCGTTTTCGTCAAGGTCCTGGGCTGAGGTTTTGCGGAGGCCCTCCGCTATAAAGGTGGAACACCTGTTCCCCATAAAGGCCGGGTTGGGGTTTATTTCGCCCGCGAAAGAAATACGGCCGGCTTCGTAGCCCGTTTCCTCCCGCAGTTCCCTTGCGGCCGCTTCCTGCGCCGTCTCGCCGGGATCAACAAGCCCGCCGGGAAACTCCAGGGTAAGGCTCTGGCCCCCCTGCCGGAACTGCCGCACCATAAGAAAGCAGTCTTCGCCGGCCTCGTTCTTCAGCAGGGGAACAATGTTCGCCCACTCCCCGCATTCGAGAAAAGTAAAAGCGGCGTTTTTTCCCGCGGACGATTTGCGGTGTATTGTGCATACGGTAAAAATGGGCGTCTTGAGTACCCGCTCTCGGGAAACCTCCGTCCATACAAGATGTTCGTGTTTATCGTTTTTCATTTTTCGCCTCCCGGTAACTCTATTCTTTTGGGTACCTGTACTCCTTACCCTCGCTGTTTTCAAAAATCACGAAACCCTCCTCTTCGCCTTTTATATATGAAGGGCTAAGCGGCGTTTTGCCGCCGCCTCCGGGTAAATCAAGGGCGTACTCCGGCAAAGCCAGAGCCGAAAGACGGCCGCGCAGGCCCTTCATGATTTCGAGCCCCCGTGCGAGAGGCGCCCGGAAATGGCCCGTTCCTTCGGCAAGGTCGGCCTGAAACAGATAATAGGGTTTAACGCGCCGGCGCGCAAGGGCGCGGAAAAGCTCCTCCAGCACGGCCTCGCTGTCATTGACTCCGCGCAGCAGGACTGTTTGACTCACCAGGGGAACCCCCGCCGAAACAAGGCGGCGCAGGGCCTCCGTGCATTCAGGGCCAAGCTCTTTTGGGTGGTTGATATGGATGACGCCCCACAGGGGCTGGCGCAGGCCAAGCCCCTGCGCAAGACGGCGGGTAACGCGCGAAGGCAGAGCCGAGGCAATACGTGTTGAAAGGCGCAGGAGAAGTCCGGGCCGCGCCTCGCGCAGAATATCGATAAGAGAGAAAAGCCGCTCATCATCGAGAGTAAGGGGGTCTCCCCCGGAAAGGATAAGCTCGTGCACTTCATGATGGGCCTTCAAATACGCGGCGGCGTTTTTCAGCTCGCTTCCGCGTATGGGCCCCCTCCTCCCGCCTGCGTAATGCCGGCGGAAACAGTAGCGGCAGTTCACCGCGCATTCATCGGTTACCAGAAGAAGGGCCCTGTCGCGGCAGCGGTGGACAAGCCGCGGGACTTTTGTATACGCCGCGTCGCCCAGGGGATCGCGCAGTTCTTCCGGGCCGCGGGCAAGCTCCCGCGAATCGGGAACACACTGAACGCGCACAGGGTCGTTTTTTTCCTTTCCCGCGCGGGACAAAAAATACGGCGTCACCAGAAAACCAAAAACAGGGGCGGCCTTCCCGTCCGCGGCCTTTTCAGGTTTTTCAGCCTTTTCGGTTTCTTCAAACCACCGGCTTTCCGCGGGCGACAGTTTAAGATGTTTTTCCAGCGCGGCGCGGGTTTTTATCCGTCTGCGCAATTCCAGCCGCCACAACATTCTCAGCCCCCAAAAAGAACCATGTAAACAGGAATGGCGAAAAGGCTTACCGTTGTCGTTATCGTCGCGGCAATGCCGGCGTTTTCGTGGTCGGCCCCGTAGGCCCTGGCAATAAGCACTATCTGGGTCATAACAGGCATCGCCGCCGTAATAAGAAAAACCTTTCTCATTAAAACCGGCAGCTCCACTCTGCCCAAAAGGAGAAAAATGACAAGAGGCGCCAGAATAAAACGGGCGATTAAAATCAAAACAATTTCCGGATTGATGCGGCGCAGACCCTCCGGCTTCAAAGTCGCGCCTATTATCAGTATGGCAAGGGGAGTGGTCAGCGCCGCCGTATATCCAAGGCCGCTCATAATAAAGGGCGGGAATTTTATCTCATACATGACGAAAAAAAGAGCAATAATAAAACAAACAACCGAAGGAGTAAAAATCTGCCGCAGGGTTTGCAAAGAAAAAACAGGAACCCGTTCGGCGACATTGTCGCGCCGTATAAAATATACCCCTATGGTCCAGAACAGCGTCGTATTGACAAGATAATACAAGGTTACATAGGGCGCGGCCTGTTCGCCAAAAAGCGCCACGTTGACAGGAATCCCCACAAATACCGTATTGGAAAAAGCGAAATTCGCGCGAAAAACTCCCCTCCGGCTTTTCGGTACCCGGAAAATCTTCGCCACAAAAACACTCAGGCAGTACAAAAAAGAAATGGACAGAAACGGCACAAGCAGGGCCGGGCCCATGCTGAGAATATCGTTGCGCGTAAAAGTTGAAATAACCGATGAAAGCATCATGGCGGGAATAGATATTTGAATAACCATGCGGGACATGGCGGTAATGGTCTCGTCGGAAAACCATCTTCTGCGCCCCAGTATATACCCGCCGCCAATCATAAGAAGAATCGTCAGCACACCCTGAACGCCGGTAAAAAAGTTCGACATGGCTATACGATACCCGTAAAGGGGAGAGTTTGCAATATAAAACAAATGCAATTTTTTTGGGCGCCTTTGCGGCGGAACCGCCGCAAATCGGGCTATACGCTCCAATCTTTTTTGCCGCGCTGTGCGGCAAAAAAGGATTTCCGCTCCTATCCCTGGCGCCCCACGGGCTTTGCGCAGTCTGATTTCTTAAAGCTCTGCGTCCTCCGCAATTTCCGGTCCGGAGCCTGAAAAAGGGGCTTGACCGGATAGGGAGTCTATTCTTGACCCACAAATAAGCATGCGGAATATAAACCGCGAAGTCGAAAAAGTCGAAAAAGGGAAGAAAAAGAAGGAAAAACCGTGGTATTTCCTGTTTTTATCTCAAATCTTACAAATTACCTGGATATAGAGCCTTTCCCAAAACTCCAGCGGATTTTATAAAATACCCTGAAAAACTGTATTTTTCCCCTAAAACGAGTTAGTTTGACCCACTTTTATAATGATTCCATGAGAGACGCCAAAAAAATTAGAGTTTTGGGAAAGCCTCAAAAGATTGCTTTTTTTTGATAGCTGTGGTACAATAAGGTTGTGAGTCTGTAATGATTCATGAACTGGTTTTTCCTGAATAAACGGAGGTATCCATGACTCCGCCTGATG
>JAISQU010000362.1 GCA_031274005.1 Spirochaetales bacterium | reverse complement strand
AGCCGGTGCAGTTTGATAAACGCCTTGTAATCGGCGAGCTTAAAACTAATCGTCCCGCGCACCGCCACCGGCACGGCGAAATCCATAAAGCGGGGGTCAAACACGTCAAAATACGGCACGCCGAACTTCACCTGAATGATCCCCGCCATGTTAATAAAGTAGATTTCCGCTTGAAACGGCGTGCCCCCGCCAAAGGCCGTGCCGATGATGGACGACAGAATGGGAAAATTCGCCGTTTTTATCGTGTCGTCAAAAGGCCCTTCTATAAAGTCCTGCGCTGTGCCGTTGTTTTGCTTGTACACAAACACCGCCACCTCGCCGTCCTTTACCCTAAGGCTGCTGCCCCAGCGAATGGCGTTTTCCTTGTTTGTAGTGTTAGCCGCGTCCGCGCCGACGGGCCGCCACTTCCAGAGGAGGTAAGTTTCCTCGTCACAGCGGATTACATCTAACAATCCGCCTTCTTTTTTTCCGAATAATGCCATGTTTTACTCCTTTCCCATAAGAGCTGTTTTCTGAATAAACTCATACAAGGCCGCGCCGATAATTGCCCGCAGAGCGGTTGCGTCTTTTCGGGTACGAATCGCGTTTACAATATCCGCGATGGACCTTTCTCCCGCGTTACGCATTAGTTCGATATACTTTGCCTTGTTCAGCACCAAGGATAAACTTCCCGCGCTTATTTTTCCGTAGAGCCAGAAAAAATTGTCGAGCGAGTCAAAACTGTCAACCCCGTATTTGCGCATTATTTCTTGCAGAATACGAAAGCGAGCCTGAAAATTTAGGACGTTTTTCTTTTTCGCAAGATAGTAATGCTTCGCGCCGAGCGCGTCGTAAATCGGGAACGCATAATCAGTTGCAAAATACAAATATTTTGACAGCAGCGAATACGCGCCTTTTCCAACTTCGCCGGACTTATCGATGCCATAATCTTCCGCAAACAGATCGTAGAGCGGGCTGCCGTCATCAAAACCGCTTTCTATCCATTGGGACGCGTTTTTTTTAAGCCCGGCGTCATTCGCAAAAGTGCGGCGCAGTTTTTCGGCAATATCGCCAATGCCGAATAAACGCTTTGCCGCGACATTGGTTGAATACAGCGAATCAATCAGTATAAGGCGCACTTCTTCTTTGTATTCAACAGCGCAGGATGAGCGGAAGAACTGCGATATGATCGCCTTGTTCCGGGCATACTCAGAACCGCCGTCATTCAATACGCTATGGGCGAGAATAGAAAGGGCGGAAATATCGTACCGTTTTTGATTCATCATGCTGAATCCCTATTTGATAATCTTTTTTTGTTTCAGGATGCTCTCAATGTTGGCGATGGCATCCTTGTCAGAACCGAAAGACAACTTTGCTTTATTGTATGCCTGCTCGCATTTGACCTTCCATGCGCTTTCCAGCAAATGCTCATCTTTCATCATACTAGCAGGCAGCTTCCGTCCCATCGTCGTGGTTTTGATTCCCGTTAACTTACTTGTTGCAAGCACAATAAATTCAATTATATCTTCCTTGGAATTAGGGATAGGATATCCCTCAATTAAAGCGACTTTCCTTTTACCGCCCGTGCTTCCACCCCAGTCACTAACTCCATAAAGCTTTCCCAACCCTCCCAACACTGATGACAAAGTCCCTTTTTCGCTTTCCTTTGCATAGACCTCCTGGTCAATCGCGTCGATCTTTTCAAAAAACGCCTGTAGGCTGTTTGCAATCTGCACATTGCTAAACTCATGTCCGCAAGACGAGCACACCGCCGCCATTGCCGAAACTTCCGCGCCGCAGGCGGGGCATTTCCTGATATTGCCGACTTTTTCGGCCGCGGGCGCAGCGGGAGCCGAAGATGCGGACGCTCCGCCGCCCGCCGGTGTTCCGCAGGAGGAGCAAAACTTCGCGCCGTCCCCTATTTGTGTTCCACAGTTTGAACAAAAAGCCATGATCATAACCTCTCTTTCGTGCGGTTGAATAACCTAAAAGTATAATTGAACATGAAACAACGTTTCCTGATTTCTCCTTAATATTGTTATAGTCCCCTCCAAAAACCGGCGGATACTTTTCAATATCCGCCGGCTGCGTCTTGCCTGCCTACTTTGCAAATAATCCGGCAAAAAAACCCAATTTGCCGCCGCTTGTCATAATCATCTCACAGATTTGGCTCCCTTCCGATACGGCGGCATCTATCATGCCGGCGATTCCTTCTATTTGACCGGCAAGCTCATCATCCCTTAAAAGGCGCGAACAAACTATCAGCAGCTTTTTCTTTTTGGCGCTTACATTCCATACCGAAAACGATTTGCACTGTTCAGCTATCTGCGCCGCGCGTTCGCTCCCGGCAATCACCTGCTGTTTTTTCTTGATTTCAAAACAGAATGATTTTTTGCCTTTGGTATAAAACGCGATGGGGATCTTTTTGATCTTGTATTTTTTTGCGGTATCGGAAACCGTGATGGAACCGGAGTATTTTATTTGCTCGGATGTCTGCGTAATCTTACATTTGCCATGCCAGTCGCTTCTGCCTTCGATAATGGCACGCGCAGGAGCAAAGAGACGGCTATACTGATGTTTGCTGGAAAACAGCGCGGCGCCTGCTTTTACACGGGCCTCATAACTAACCGCATCGCTTAATTCATTCCTTAACGCTTCCAGAAGCGGTATACAGGACATCATGCAATTAAGCTCGAGCACATCGTCCACAAATTTTTTAAGAGCTTTTTCTTCCGCATCGCGCTGTTCGACAAAAGGTAAATCTTCGGCAACAAGATTCTTAGCTGCCGAAATGAGTCCTCGTCCGGATTCTTTGTTTGTAGTCGCTCCTACTTCCCGTTTCTTGTCCGCATAGCGTTTTGTGCTATTTTTATGCGCCCACCGCACAAAAACAATTACCGAATTACCCATTAGGCTGGTTGCCTCGTCATTAAAATCCGGTTTCGACAGGGCGTTCTTCCAATACGTTATGGCCTCATTACCCGCCCTTTCGCAATCTTCCGCATCGAAACGCCTGTATGAAGTAAGGCCGATAATGGCCGAAGCCCCCCGGCCTGCCAGGGCAAGCGCTGATTCCGGGTTAATTGACAAAGCCTGGGTAAATAAATTTTTGGCGCCCTCTCCATCCCCCGCGTTTAGGGTGTTAAGCGCATTTTTTAGAATATTGGGAAATTGTTCGGGCCCAAGAACCTGCTGTGCAACAGCCTGCTGCGCAGCAGGTTTCTCCTCTTTCTTGCCGCCGCCTGCAACCGCGTTACTAATCGCATTGGTCAATTTTTTCTTTATAAAGTCTCCAATAGCCATTCTCTTCGCTCCTTTCTATGTTTTTATCTACAGCCGTCACGCGGCGTAAGGCCCTTGTTCAGGTAGAAAAAAGGCAAAGCCCCGGGTTGCCTTTTCGGGCAGAGGCAGTAATAAAGGGAAGGATATGGTAAGAAACTACAGGAACAGCATGGGGAGCAGACTGTCCGAAAACTCAGCGCTTGCTGTGCATATAGTGTTTTTTGAATTTTTTTCTGAAATGTTACCGCTGTATTTGGTGTCGTTGCCTTACTTTTTTGAGTTTTCAGGCCGTCTGGGGGGGGGGGGGGGGGGGGGGTTAATTAGAAAAAAA
>JAISQU010000145.1 GCA_031274005.1 Spirochaetales bacterium | reverse complement strand
GCAATTCCAGGTGGTGATTAAACCATGTCCCTGTAAGTTTAATTTCGCTCCCGTTTGAGTTTTTTGATTCAAGCCGCACCCAGGTGTTGAGGTAGGGGGTAAAGTCCACAATATTAAAGGCCCAGAAAATCGTTTTGATGTTTCCCAGTTCGTCTTCCTTGAGATACTTGTCGGACACGCCGGAACCTTCGGCGACGCCGTAAAGGGAATCCAGAAGGGACGCTCCCCGGGGAACCACGTTGATATTCGCACCGTAGGTTTTCAGTTCCTGATTCACCTTATCGCCCACGTCGAACATGACGTTCAGCATGGCGGTAGCAAGGGAAGCGCCCAAAGCGATTGTGAAGGCTATCATCAGCATTTTTCCTTTTTGCCGGAAAAGCGCGCGCCTCACCATTCTCCAGAACATATATGCTCCTATTTAAATCTGGTTTTTTCTTTTTCCAGATCTTCTATTTTAATGACCATATTGCCCCCGCGAAGTGTGTACGCCAGAGGCACGGGATTACACCCGCCCGGAAAACCTATGGTGGAAATATTCATAACAACATCGCAGAGCTTGCAAATAACCTCGTTGTCTCTCTCGTAGTACCCCGTGGGCCCGCAAATAGCGCAGGCGTCAAGACCAACGCCGTAGGACGCCGTGTTTTTGCGTATAACGATAAAGCGCATTTCCGTGGCGTCCTGAGCGGTATACATGTAACGGTGCAGATGCCCGTCCTGAATTGTCTCGCCGGCCAGAATTATTTCCCCGCCGGCTATGGTTATGGGTTCCGCCGGGGACAGAACGACTTCCTGCTCGTCCCAGGCTTTCAGGGCCGTCAGGGAAATAACCGTAAAAATATATCCCGCCGCGACGCCTGCGCTCCAGCGTTTATGCCGCCGCATGGCGGCCTTGATTTTCCGGTGTTCCGCGGGATTCGCGTAGGTTTGCGCGGGCCGGAGGCTTTTTATATATAAAATCACAGGCAAAAGGAATGTCAGGGTCATCAGGGCGTACAGAAAAAAATCATTGTAATTGATGATGAGTATGATAATGCCGAAAAGCCGGCGCGGTATGGGAATAATCCGCCGGGCCAGAAGAAACTGCACAATCGTGGCTATCTGGTTAAACATGTTGACGGCAAGCCCAATGGCAAGCAGTACACTGGCGAGCCGGATGTCTAAACCGGATGTTACATGAAAAAGCGCGAGGGAAGTAAAAAGCACAAGCCCCAGCCCGCACAAATAACCGGTCAGTTTAAAAAGAAAATCCGTGCTGAATATGCTTTCGCCGGGAAGGGCGAATTCCGTGGGATAGAGAAATATGGTGGGAAGGGCGTAGAAAAAAAGCGAACCCAGAAGAACGGCGGATATAGTATTAAAGAATTTTTCTTTTGTTTGGTCCTGGTATTCGCCGCCGGGGAGCAAAGCGGCCCGGGTTCCCCTCCTGATAATAAAAATAATAAAAAGTATTCCCGCTATAATAGAAATACAGAGGATGCCCGTATTAAAATATTCCCTGTTGATAAGCCGGGTAACGCGCCGCAGAACCGCCAGAATAAGGGCCAGAGTACCGCCCGCGGCGGCGCCTGTGGCAAAGAACTTCTTCCGGGCGGGGCCGCCGCCTTTATACCCGAAACCGAATATCAGCGCGGCGAGAATGGCGGGGCTTAATAAGTTTTGTACAACCTGTATGAGGTATTTAAGCATGGATTTTACTCCAGTATGACACAAAAGCCCGCCGGAGGCTACCGGCTCCCGGCGGACCTTTAGTGTCTCACATAAGGACTACCAAACCCGTGGAACGAAATCGTATGTCCATTCCGCTACCAGCGGCTGATTCCAGAACCTGCCGGGAACGCCCGTTTCCTGATCCACATGCAGAAGATAATTCAGGGCTTCGGGGTTCGAAATGATGAAGCGCACCGTATAGGTGCCCGCGCCGGCGAGTTTGATGTTGGCGCCGTAGTGGGGGCCGTCGCTCGCGTTCATGGGCATAAAGGTTCCTTCAATTCTGGTTCCGTCGGATTTTATGCACTCATACCGGACGGTAAGGTAGGGAACAAAATCGCCCGCGCCGTAGCCAAGCTCATTGCCTTCCAGGGCGGAAATATCCGCTTCCATGTGCATATCCGAGTCGGCTTTGGCAAGGCTTTTTCCTGTGGGCAGCATGTCGACGGGCTGGAAATACACGCCCGCTACATTAAGCACCCCTCCCAGCTCAATATCGTCCCCAATGGGGAATTCTTCAAACCCGGCCACTTCACCGGGATTTACTGTGCTGGCGGGCCTTGTGCCCTCCTGCCCGCCGCCGGCAAATCCGGCAGCGGCGCACACAACCAGCAAAAGAAGCACAATTACATGTTTGATGCTCATTGTACTCTCCTCCTAAAATATTTTTTCTCATGGCGCATACGGCCTTGAGTTTGTACACCCCCGCGCGAGCCCTCCTTAAAGCGTCCCTGTTCGCCGGGGATCAGAACAATCAGGAAGACTACTGTCCTTAGCATTCTAAAATGAAAGTAGCCTAAACTAATTTTTATGTCAATACCTTCTTAACTTATTTTAACCAAATTGGTACGGTATTTTTCGCGGCGGGTTTGCGGGGAGGGCGTCCCATATGCGTATACTTAATCAAAAAATCAACCACGAAAAGCAATTTGACATTTAACCACATGCCCTGCGCAAACGCACGCCTTAAGCGTGTTATGTGTAACAGTCAACAGGGCAAGAGGCCCTAAAAAGCCCCTGTCGTATACAAAGGTCGAAGGGCCGATAACACGAAAGACTCGAAAAAATTCGATAGTAAGATGAAGGTGCAAAACCTTCGTGTCCGCAGACCATAGGTCTGATGTGCCCTTGGTGGTTGTTTTTCTTTTCGTGGTTTTCGTGGTTATGAAAGATCCAAAGCGAACGCCTATGGGAGGGCGTCCCGCGGAGGGGGATTGCCCGGCTTTGCGGGAAGAAAAATCACAAAGCCGCCGGCGGACCGGAGGCGCGCAAAGAACCATTGGCGGCTGTTCCTTTATGCGGGAAAAGCCGGGAGAGCTTTTGCGTCCCGGCGCGGGGGTTCCCGTTTTCAGGCGGCGCAGACCGGAACCAAGGATAGCGCCGCCTCGTGTGGCGTTATCAGGATAGTTGTAATAATATATGCTTGAAACAATCCAGTATTATATAGTATAAGTTTGAAAAGATAGAAAGAAGGGAACTATGCCCACAATAAAAAATATTGCTGATTTTATCACACGCATTCCAAAGGCAGAATTACATATACATCTTGAAGGAAGTATTGAACCGGAAATGATGTTTTATTTGGCAGATAGAAATAAAATCAGATTACAATGGGCAGCCCCGGATGCCCTTAGGAAAGACTATAATTTTAACAACTTGCAATCTTTTCTTGAAGTTTATTATAGCGGCTGTAATGTTTTAGTTACAAGTGAAGATTTCTATGCCATAACGAAGGCATATTTAGAGCGGGCTGTCCGGGATGGGGTATTGCGTACTGAGGTATTTTTTGGACCGCAAAGTTTTACAGAGAAGGGTATAGTGATAGATGAAATAATGCAGGGTATACTATATGCAATTAAGGAAATAGAAAAACTGCATAAAATCTCAGTCGGACTTTTAATAAGCGCCCAAAGACACAGGACAGAAGCTGCTGCCGTGGATTTAGTAAAAGCGGTAGAACCGTGGTATGAAAATATTGCAGGATTTGGTTTGGGAGGAGCTGAAATAGGGAATCCGCCGTCAAAATTTATAAACTATTTTGAGGAATGCCGCAAATGCGGTTTTAAGACAACTATTCACGCGGGAGAAGAAGGCCCTGTTAATTATGTGGAAGAGGCTGCATATTTATTGAAAGTTGACAGAATTGATCATGGCAATACTGCAATTGAAAGTCCGAAATTAATTGATCACCTTGCAGTAAACAAAATTCCTTTAACTCTATGCCCTGTTTCAAATTTAAAGTTAAAATCCATTGAAACAATAAAACAAAGTCCATTAAAGGAAATGCTGGATGCAGGATTAATCGTAACCGTGAATTCCGATGATCCATCATATTTTAACAGTTACATCGCCGACGCCTGGATATGTTGTGTTCAGGAATTAAATTTAACAATTGAACAGATTATTACACTGTCAAAAAACAGCTTTTCAGCGGCTTTTATTTCAGAAAACGATAAGAATTATTATCATACTATGATAGATGAGTTTGTTGAGGGGTATTATTAATTGTCGGATAGATCGTATTGAGGGGTGTTGTAATGGGAAAAGTAAAATGTGTTATTTTAATGATATTATTGGCTGTTCAGCTCTCGGATAATGGGCATTTAATAGCTGCCCAGGATTTGTCTTATGAATCTGATATGGGATATATCTTGACAATCAAGCTCTAAAGGGAGAAAGCATGGCGGGATTGGCTGTTATAAATAAGAAAAACGGAAACATTGATCAATCAAAGGTTTATAAAGAATCTTCGATAAGATTAGACTATAGAATGAATGATATAAAATACTTAACAAATAAGTTGAAATGGAGTAATGAATTAATAGAGATTTGGAGTAATTTATAATTCCCTATGTTGTGAACTTGCAATAGTCTTTTTGGGTGGCGGCGGGGCGTTGCGGGGCGCAAGCCCCGCAGAAGGGGGGAGCGGAAAAGCGTTGGCGCGCCCGACGGGGGCGCCAACCTTTGGAGTGTGGGGGGAGACTTCCCCCACCTTAAAATTCGGAAAAGGATTAGGCTGCGGCTTTTGCTGTGCGGGCTGTTTTCCACCGCCGTATCTGGATGATAAAGGTGGCGGCCGCGATGGCGAGGAGCACAAGCTGGGGACTAAGGGTTTCCAGTGTGGGGTAGATTCCCAGGATGTCGATGGAGAAGCCGGTTCCCGGCAGGGGTGTAACGCTGATTACGTTGCCTTCCTGCAATTCTTTGATTCCCGAACCGGTGAAGGCTATGGACATGATAAAAAGCAGGACGCTGGTGCCCAGGAAAAAGGGTTTGAGCGGAATTTTGATGCTTAAAAACCGGATGAGGATGTAAATAACCACCAGGAGGACGCAGCCTACGCCGAGGCCGGTCCAGACCATGTTGAAATAGGTTTGGGTGTTCGCCAGGATGGCTTGATAAAAGAGGATGGTTTCGGCGCCTTCCCGGAAGACCGCGAGAAAGGCGGCGAAGGCGAGGGAGAATATGCTGCCCCGGCTGATTGAGCTTTGGACTTTGCCTTCTATGTATGTTGTCCAGGCTTGGGCTTCGGCTTTGGAGACCATCCAGTTGCTGACGTAAAAAAGAACCGCCACCGCGATAAGCATGGTAAGGCCTTCGATGATTTCCTGGTTTTCCCCGGAATCGCGGAGTATGCTGCCGAGGATGAAGGCCATGAGGACGCTGGCGGCGAGGGCTATGAGGGACCCCCAGTACACCGCTTTGGTTTTGTCTTTGTTGCCGCTTTTTATGAGGTAGGCGATAATGGCGCCGACGATGAGAATGGCTTCGAAGCCTTCGCGGGTTATGATGAGGAGGGCTTCGATGAAAACCCCCACGGCGCTTTCGGTTCTGCCGTCCAACTGTGTCGCGTCTTCCCGGAGCAGGCTTATGAGGAGATCAAGGTTTTCCCGGACTTCGGCGTTGGGGCTTTTGTTCATCATGGCTTTTTTTATGAGGCTGAAAAGGTATTCCACTTTGGTGGCGCGGTCGCCGGAAATACGGCTCATGACGATTTTTTCAAAACCGAGTTTTTCGTAATACCCGAAATAGGCCACGTCCACCTGATCTTTGGCGCCGTCCGGGTTTCCGGCGGCGTATATATCGTAGGCTTTGTTTAGAACGGCGCCCATTTCGTCCGCGGTTTTGGTCCAGTTTCTGGCCGCCGCCGAGGGTTCTTCTTTTCCGTCCAGCCGGCGGGCGGTTACGCGCAGGAGGTGGGTTAGCTGATTGATGTCTTCCCGTATCTCCTTCTGGGATTTGCCGGCCCCTAAGGCATCCTTGACATACTCAAACCAGTCGTCAATATTCTGCGCCCGCCCCTCGGAAATGAGGATCTTTACGTTCCGCTCAAAGTCCAATCCCTTGTAGTAGCCCGTATAGGCTTCGTCCACCAGGGTCTTTGCGCCGGCAATATCGCCCGCCGTAAAGCGGTAGTAGGATTCGCTCAAAAGGAGCCGCATCTCCCGCTCTACCAGTTCCCATGTTTCGTCGGCCGCGGCCATGCCGCCGAGAAATATTATCAGGGTAAGGACCGCTAATTTTTTTGCCATAGTAACCTCCTCCGCTCGGCCTTGTTCGCCCTGGGGCGGAATAGTCCGGCGGCTATCATACTTAGTAATCGATAATGAAAATAGCACTGCCTAATTTTTGTGTCAAGACCTGGCCGACATGCGGTTCGCATAGGCGAACCGCATGTCGGCCCCGGAAATTGCGGTGATAGTCACCAGGACTGTTCGGGCAATAAAACTATCCGCCTGAAAGCAATGCGCGCGGGGCGCGCAGTTCTGGTTTATACCTCTTCCGCACATTTCCGTGAAAGCGTTCCCGCCGGTAGGCGGGGCGGAAATTGCGGAAGGGAGATGGCCCGAAAGTGCAATTGCTTCGCAATTGCGTTGTAATCAGGAGCTTTGGTGACAAGCCTGAAGTGTCCTGGCGACCTTTAGAGCCTGTTTAATATCTTGCCCTCCCCCGGGCACGCAAGGGATTGAAGCGGAAATCCTTTTGGCGCAGCCAAAAGATTGGAGCGAAAAGCCCGGTTTGCGGCGTTTTACGCCGCAAATGCGCCCAAATTCCGAATTATAAGGAGATTCTGAACAGGCTCTTACACCTTTACGGGCAAAGTCTCCGGCGAGCGCGGCAAAACCGTTACCCGCGCCGTCTCTCCGTGCCGCTTAAAAGCATCTTCAAGGGCCGCGTCCACCGAATCAAAGGGAACAAATCCCAGCTTGGCGGCGTCTGAGGCGGACAGTCCTGTAGACACCAGACTTATCTGCCGACCCTCCCGCACAAGGGCCCAGGCTATGGCGAGGGCCGCGGAGGTAACATCGCGGATTTTTACCGACCGTACAGCCTCGTCGATTTCCTTCGCGCTCCACGCGGTGTACTCTGTCATCTCAGGATGCGTTACGGCAATACCCTCCGGGCAGGGGGTTACCAGAATAATCGTTCCGCCGGGTTTTGCCACGGCGTCCGCAGGGTACAAAGTTTTGTGCGCCTGCCAGAACTCAATATCCGCCGGAAAAGATCCCGCCACAACAATATCCGCCCGCTCCGTGAAAGGCGCCGAAAGAGTCTCTTTCGATTTTTTCGCGGCGGCAAGAAAAGCGGCCTCCAAATCACCAAAAAAAGTCTGTACCGTGCGGCCCTGCTCGTTCTGCACCGCGTTGAAAATGTAGTTCATCTTCGCGCTGCGGGCAACGGCGTTCAGTTCCTCCCGCACAGGATTGCTGATGGTTCCCAGGTACGAAGGCCGTATCCGGCAGCCCAGAAGATGCGTAGCGCCCGTTGTCGCTTCGCCGGATACGCCCGGCTGAACAATCTTCGCCCCGCCCGCGAAACCGGGAATGTGGTGGGGGTACACGCTCCCCACGCCCAGGGAAAAATCCGCATCGTAGAGTATCCTGTTGACGCTGATCGGCGTGCCGTTTCTGGTCTCGCCCAAAGCGACAAGCCCGTCAAAATCACGATAATCGTGATTGACTATTTTGACGCGCTGCACGACCTGCTCCCCGTACTTCAGAAGGATTTCCTTGTCGCTCATAAAGCGGTGAGTTCCCAAAGCAATCAGCAGGGTGATATTCCCGTCCCTCATGCCGCCCGCGTTCATCTCGTCAAGAATCTGCGGAATAATAACGCTTGTCGGCGTAAGCCGAGTATTGTCGTCCGCAAGAATAACGGCGTTCTTTTTACCCCTCACAAGATCGCGGAGCTTTCCGCAGCCTATAGGCCGTGACAGGGCGCGGTCCACCTCCGCCTGAAGATCCGGCGCGGGCGCCACATCGGGCGCCGTCAGAACCGCCGACAAATTTGCCGAGGGGACATTAAAACTGATAGTCCGGGTCATCCCAAACGGAATTGTAATTTTTGTTGTTTCCGCCATACATTACTCCTCTGAATCCTCAAAATTCCCGCGCCCCGCCGCCGCGCGCCCTCCACAGTATCGGTATCAGTATAACAGGGTTTGACGAAGGGCGCAACTTGGATTAAAGTAAAAGAAACCATATTTTGGGAGGGTTCCTATGGCGGAACGCAAGCTGCACAGAAAGGAAGAAAAAAAAGCGCCTCAGAAAAACATCAAAGAAAAGCGCAAAGAAAAGAAAGAAAAGTCAAAAGGGGGGAATGTCCCGGGTTAATCTTGACGGCGCGGCGGCGCTGCCGCAGGCAAATCCCCGCGGCCGGACTCTAGGGGCAGCATTCGCGCCTTCGGCATTGCAAACTTTCCGCTGCCCCGGCGCGGACGCCGGCTCAACATGAGTTGTGAGGAACCCCGCCGGGTTTCCGAACACGTCTATTACAAGAAGTTATGGTTCCGGAGCCGGTTCCAAGATTAAACCATTCTTTGAAGCCCGTGGGGCGCATTTGCGGCGTTTTACGCCGCAAATGTGCCCGAATTCCGAATTATAAGGAGATTTTGAACAGGCTCTAAAGGCAGGCTGCCGGGGTATAACGGCAGGGTTTTTGTATACGCCGGCCCGGTTTGCCTGTTTTTGGGGGTATACGGCTTCGCCGTAATTTTGAACAAGCGAGGTGTTGAAAGTGTATTGTAATCCTGTCAAGAAAAAACTGCTGGAAGGAAGACCAAGTTTTGGTTCGTGGATTCAGGTTCCGCATCCGGCTGTGGCGGAGATATTGTCGGGCGCGGGCTTTGACTGGCTTGCCGTCGATATGGAACATTCGGACGCCGGGGTTTCGCGGTATTCGGATATAATCCGCGGTATGTATGGAAGAGGGCCTGTCCCCATGGCTCGGGTGCAGGAAAATGATACGCTGGTGATTCGCAGGCTTCTGGACGCGGGGGCCTGGGGCGTTATTGTTCCCATGGTAAACTGCGCGCAGGAGGCGAAGAAGGCTGTGCAGGCTGTCAGGTTTCCGCCGGAGGGCATACGGGGAACGGGTTTCGCGCGGGCAAACGATTACGGCGCGGGTTTCGACGAGTATCTTGCGGCCTCGCGGGATATCCTGGTTATGGTCATGTGCGAAACCATGCAGTCCGTCGATAATATCGAGGAGATTGTCGCGGTTGACGGGGTTGACGGGGTTTTTATGGGGCCGTATGACCTTTCCATGTCGTACGGAATACCGGGTAAAACAAACGAACCTGTCATGGCAAAGGCCCGCGCGAAGGTTCTCGCGGCCTGCAAAAAAGCGGGAAAAGCGCCGGGACTGCATCATTTTACCATGACGAAAGAGAGTATACAGTCTGTTATAGACGAGGGTTTTCTTTTTATTGCCCTGGGCGTGGACGCCTCGTTTATTCAGGCGGGATCCCGCGCGGCTTTTGCCGCGGCCACGGGTAAATAAGGGAGCCGGTTCCAAAATGAAAACCGTAATCATTCGTGCGCATTTTTTGCGGCTTCGCCGCAAAAAACCGGGCTTTTCGGGGGTTCCGCCGCTGTCGCGGCCGCTTCGCGCCCCTTCAATC
>JAISQU010000115.1 GCA_031274005.1 Spirochaetales bacterium | reverse complement strand
GCCACGCGGAAAAGGCAGGGCCGGGAAGCGGGACCTGCGGGTTGCTAACGATGAAGTGAGGTAGGACGAAGATGCATGAAGTGCTTGCGGACTTTTGGCGCAGCCACAGCGCTGCCATTTTCATGGTGGGGCGGCGTACCGTTACGGCTCTGGCCATCATGCTGGCGGGAAAGATACTGATAGGGCTCAGCGAAAGGGCGGCCCGGAAGGCGGCGGCGGGGGATATTCCTGTTGACGAAACATTCCTGTCCATACTGCGCCTGGCGGTGCGCTACGGCACAATCATCATCGCGGGGATCATGATCCTTGACGTCCTCGGCATCAACACCGGCAGCCTCATTGCCGTGCTGGGCGCCGCCGGAATAGCCGTGGGGATTGCCCTGAAGGATACGCTGGGGAATATTGCCGCAGGGATCATTCTGCTGTTGCTGCGCCTCTACAAGCAGGGTGATTATATCGAAGCCGGCAGTGTGGCGGGCTCCGTTCGGGAATTTAATCTGTTTGTTACGGTTCTTGAAACCCCGGAGGGTATCTACATTGCCGCTCCCAATGCCAGCATTTGGGGGACCCCGATAAAAAACTACAGCAGGAACGGGCGGCGGCGCATGGAGATCGATGTGTCCATAGCCTACAGCGATTCTATTGAAACAGCTTTCCGCGTCATGCAGGAAATCATAGATACCGAAAGCCGCTTTTTGAAGGACCCCGCCCCGCAGATGATGGTAAAGTCTCTGGGAGACAACGGGGTTAATCTCATGCTCCGCGCCTGGGCGGAAAGCGGCAATTACTGGAATGTTTACTGGGAGCAGTCGCGGAACATAAAGGAAAAGATAGAAGCCGCAGGGCTCAGCATCCCCTTCCCGCAGCGGGACATTCATATACTCCGGTAAAGTCCAGCCGGGGGGATTTATTTTTGACATACCTGCGGCATCACCGGAGGTTTGCCGGAAAGCTTTACCGAAAATTCTGACAAAATACCGAAAAATAACCGCAGGGCGGACCGCCTCCGGGCCTTATCATTAAATAAGGCCCCTGCCGGGCGTTTTCAGGCGGACAAACATGAATCCGGAGCAGATCAAATTACGGAAAATTGTGGCGGCAAACCTTACCCAAAGGCGCGTGTTTTTGGAAATGACCCGGGAAGAACTCGCCAGGGCCGCCGGAATCCCGCTGAATATGCTCAGCGGCATAGAACAGTGCCGCCGGTGGCCCGGCGATGAGGCGCTTACCCGCCTTGCTAAGGCGCTCGGCATGGAGGCCGGGGCCCTTTTCTTCCCCCCTGAGCCCTGAGCATGGCAGCCCAAACCCCTGGGGCCGCTTCCTACGTAGTGATACTTCTAGGCCATAGCGGGAAAGTCCGTAATTCCGAAGCGCTTGAAAATTGATATGCGCTGGCCCTGAATTCCGTCTTGACGTCTATTTCCAAACCGGGTAACCTTGGGAGTACGGTAAAAAGGAGTTTTGCATGGCCCTTATGGAGAAAGGTTCCGGCTGCCGCCGGCAGGGAAGGAGCATACCCCGCGGGGGAATACGCGGCGGCCCGCACAGCGAAGCATATTGCCCTGCATCAGCCTCCGGACATCGTTTCTCTTGTTTTGAAATAGCTGATATACCCCCCCCCCCCCCCGTCAAAACCTACTGATTTACTAGGATATAATCCGCTTCGCCTTTTTGGACAATCCGTTCCCCCCAAAAGCAAACCGTTAGGCCCTGCGAATAATCTCCCTGTTTTCCACCCTGGGGGGAATCCCATGAAAAAGATCCCCTCTACGCCGGTGGCAGCCGTCGCCCCCTTCGGGGCAAAGCCCGGCATCTCCGCCGCTGATGCGGACACGATAACTCCTGCGACGGCAGGCAGCGCCGCAAAAGTGCCATTTCAGGTATCGGTGGTAACAAGTCTGAACAGCGCAGAACTCGCGCTGTCCGGGTTTTTTAGCCTTCTCTGTCCGTAAAAGATTGCTCGTATGAGCATTCAATATGACGCTCCGTAATGAGGGTAAACTAAGATAAGGAGATATTGCGATGAAACAGGTATGGTACAAGACAGCCCTAATGGTGTTTTCCGTGACGGCTCTTGCGGTGATCACCGGCTGCGGATCAGCGCCGGCGGCTCTGTCCGACCGGCCCGATTGGGTAATTAATCCGCCGCAGGATGAGGAACTTATCTACGGAATGGGCAGCGCCGTATCGACCAATGAATCACGGGGCTGGAGAATGGCCGAAAACCGCGCCCGGATGTCAATTTCTTATCAGATTACCGCCCTGGTACAGGGTATGGAAACTGATTATCAGCGGCAGGCGGGAACAGACGGCAACCAGGTGGGACAGGAGTTTTTTGAAGGTGTCGGCAGACAAGTGACCGAAAATGCCCTGAGCGGGGCCAGGGTAGCCAAGCGGGGAATAGGGAAGAACGGCACATACTATGTGCTGGTGTCCTACGCGGAATCGGCAGTCAGAAACACGATATCCGCCCAGATTGACAATGAAGGGTCGAGGTACGCGGAATTTAAGGCGAGGGAAGCTGCAGCGGCAATGGATGCGGTATTGGCGGAGCGGAGAAATCCCTCCCTGGTAGAGACCGGCGGGGAATGAGGCCGCGGCGGGGGGTATGGGGTCTTCTCCATACCCTCCTTGGGGGAAAAATGCCGGGATTACTTTTGATAATATTTCTTAACCTGTCGCTGTTCTCCTGCGCGACTTCCCCAGAACGGGAATCGACGCTTCAAAACGCGCCGGTCTTTCTCGGCGTTTCGGGCGGTTTTTATCTGTCGAAAGACAGGGCTGTCAATACGGCGCTCAGGGACGCCGCCCGCAGGGTGTCCTTGTATCATGCTGTTGAAGCGATAATACAATTTGACGGGGTCTATAATCTCCAATACCGGATTACCGGCGTAAATAACAAAAGGGATATTATCTATGACGAAGAGTATGAAAAATATATTGAATTGCTGGAATTTGACCCTGAAAAAGATGTGTATGAAGAACATGACGCCGTTTTTGTCCGCGCAAGATATAAAGGGAGCGGTACAGACAGAGTAAACTATATTCATCCGCCTTCAAACAGCCAAAGAAAACCGCGGTGGATAGAAAACCCGCCCTCAGAAATTAACGGATACCCCGCCGCCGTTGGATTTGCCGAAAGGCGTCTTTCGCACAGAGATACTGTTGT
>JAISQU010000088.1 GCA_031274005.1 Spirochaetales bacterium | reverse complement strand
ATTATAAGGTCGCCCGGCTCCAGATGCGGCAGAAGCATTTCGATAAACTCGTCCACGGCTTCGCCCGCCTTAACCATCAGCATAATCTTGCGGGGCCGTTCCAGAAGGCTTACGAACTCCTGGACTGAATGCGCGCCAAGAATCGTGGAGCGGCCATTGCCCGCCTCAGCAAGAAACTCATCAACTTTTGAAACCGTCCGGTTAAATACCGCCACGCTGAAACCCTTGTCATTCATATTCAGAACAAGGTTTTGGCCCATAACGGCAAGCCCGATAAGGCCGATGTCAGCTTTTTTCTCCATTTTTTCCTTCCTTAAAAAATTTTTTCTCCCAGGCCCATAAACCCAGGGCCGGGTTCGAGATATAATAGATTTCCTCGCCATCCGGCAGGACATTCCAGCCGTCCTTCATTCTTTCAGGGCTATAGCGGGCCATCATTCTTCCGAGGTCTTCATACTGAAAGCCGGCACCTTCGATTTCTTCCCGGGTAAGACGGCCGGGGCAATAGGTAACGGTAAAGCGGCCCTCCGAAGAGCCGTGAATCAGATGCGCCGCCGCCGAAAGATTCTCCCGAAGGTCGGCGTTTTTCTCCGCCGCGCGCAGAGTCGCCGGCGTTCCCCGGTAACCGTATTTGCGGATAAGGCTGTCGATAGCCCTGTCCTCGCCGAATTCCTTCAGGCCCGGGGCCAGTACCAAAAGCTCGCCGCCGTCGGCAATAGCCATGCGCGTCCGGTACACGCTCTTGTTGCCCAGCCAGGTCGAGCGGAATTCCGAAGGGTCCAGATACACCACGACTTTTTGCAGGGGTTTCGGCAGAAGATTAATATTAACCTTCGCGGCAAGCTCCGCGGCGCGGTTGTAACATTCCTCGTCATCGCCGATGAAAAGGCCCCGCAGAACCAGTTTGCCATCCCCGTCCATGCTTAAAACCGTCAGCACATACACAATCGGCAAATCCTTCGCGAAATTGCGCGAAGCGTAATTCATCACATCGCGCACAGGGCTGTCCCTGCGGCCCATAATCTTCTCCATACCATAGACCGCGCCCAGGAAATGGCTTTTGTTAATGCCCTCCTGCCCGCCCGTGCCGACGAAAATATTTTTGTTGTAATTGGCCATGCCGATAACCTCGTGGGGAACCACCTGGCCTATCGAAAGAATAAGGTCAAAGCCGCCCTGTACCAGCAGGCTGTTCACCTGGGCAGGCCAGTCGTACTCCACCCTGCCCTTCGACACCTTTGCCACATAATCCGTGGGAACAATGCCCAGGGTTACCAAATCCCTGCGCCAGTCATGAACGCGAAAAAGGCTGTGCTGGATATTGCCGAACATCCTGTCGATTTCTTCCCCGCCAAGCGGAGCGTGCGTCCCCAGGGCCGGAAGAATATCAGTAAGTTTTTCACAAAAATAGCGGCTGGCGAAATTCGTGATTTCCCCGGCACGGGAATGGAAACGGGTCGCGTCCGGCGGCAGGGCAAGCACCTTCGACAGCTTTCCCCTTTCCTCAATCTTTTGAAAAGCCTCCGCAAGCCCCGCTTCCATCTCCGCCGAAGAAATACTCCCGCTCTCCGAACCCCGCGCATAGTACAGCATATCAGTTCTGCCAGGGCGCCTTATCGGGCAGGGATTTCTTGAATTCGGCCAAAAGACTCTCCTGGTAAGCGCCCTCGTAGCTCATACCGAAAAACCTGTCCAAAGCCTCATCATGGAAACGCCTCCAGGATTCATCCTCGTTCCCCGGAACAACCGGATAGAAAAGGGCGTTCACGCTCCTCGCGGCTTTCAAATCGCCGGGAGCGTCGCCAATCATCAGAATCTTATTGGCGGGATACTTGTCCTTTGCCGCGAAGCCCAGGTGTTCCGACTTGGTACCGATCTCCTGCCCCGCGATAAAGCGCACCAGTTTGTCGATACCAAGCTCCGCCCATTCCCGCACAAGGGCCTCGGTCGGCGTCTGGGACACGACAATAACATCGGCCGCTTCCCTCATCCTGTCCAGGCTTTCGCGGAAAAGCGGAAAAGGCGGCACGCCCCGCACAATCTTCGCCACAGCCTCGTTCACATCCAAAGACCACTGGTACACGATTTTCAATTCCGGGTCGCCGGTCCTGTCAAGCTCCGCCTTCAGGGTGGGATTCCCCAGTTTGGACTCCCGCTGCGTCCAGGCCCTCAGCACGGGAAGCTCCATAATTTTGGCCCCGCGCTTCTTCACCTCCGGCCGCTCGCGAAGAAGATCCAGCGCCTTCATAATGGCGTGGAAACGGTTACAACCCCGGTCCTGGGAATACAGATTCACAAAGTCCCATGCCTCCCGCGCGTACTTTGACACGCTCTGCAAACCAAAATTGTTAATAAAAGCGGGACAAAAACACTCCTTGTGCTTGGGCTCCATCGAATCAAAAACACAGCCATCCGAATCAATGCCGATAAAAAACCCTTTCTCGGCGCGCAGATTTTTCAAATCCTGGGGGCTACTCATGCTTACTCCTGTTTTTTTGCAGATAGGTTATATATTATAATTTCTACCATGAAAAATGCCAGCCGTCAACGGAAAGAAACGGGATATAGTTAGAAGTTAGAAGGGAGCAGGGAGTAGTGAAAGAGAAGAAAGTTAGAAGGGAGTAGGGA
>JAISQU010000346.1 GCA_031274005.1 Spirochaetales bacterium | reverse complement strand
ACAACACCCCCCCCCGCGGGGGCGGTGGTTATTGCCCCATCTGTCTTAAATAAACAAAACCCCCCCCCCCCCCCCCCCCCGACATGCGTTAAGTAGTTTTTATTCAGAAGACGGCGCTGCCGGAAAATCCGCTTTCCCCAAAAAATATAAAGCGCGGGAAAAATTTTCTTGTCCCAAAATGATCCCCGCCGCGGCGGGGTGTCAGCGTATCTCCGCCTTACATTGTCTCTCATACCCGCTCCGCACAGCGTTGCCTGCGCATCGGGAATCTCATATCACAATCCTATTTTCTTTATGGAGGAGTTTATGAAAAAACTCGCGAAATTTTCGGTGTTTCTCTTGGTTCTTTTTGGAGTCCTGTTTGCCTCAGGCTGTTCTCTGGGCGACGATGATAATGGCGGGCCCGGTTATACGGACGACCCGCTTGCGGGAAAAATGACGGCCGCTACCGCAAATAAAATCTTTGACGTTGACTACACGGCAAACGCCCCGGGCGTAACACTAAACAAATTCAAAAACGCCGATGCGCTTCAGGCTTATCTGAACAGGGCGGGGGCCGGAACGCCCTTCTTTATCAACGAAATAGAGGGAAAGCCCGTTGTAGCCATAGGCGCGGGAGCTTTTGACGAGGACGCCCCAGATGTCCCTGCTTTACCTGGGGGACTTGCAGATATTAAACTTCCTGCTACAATAAAAGATGTGGGTGCGGGCGCGTTTAAGATAACTTCCGTAACCATTAGTCTGCTTATACCGGAAACCGTACTTAGTGTTCTGGCGGAAAATGACCCGGCCATTTTGTATGAAATATCGCAGTCGCTAACGATAAAGAAGATTAGCGCGGGGTCCGAAGAGGGCGAGGCTGTTGAGCCCAATCCGGCGTACAGAATAGAGTTGGCCTCCACCATGAGCAATGGCACAGTGACAGTGACAGGAAACCCGAAAAGCGCGGCGGTAGGCGCGACAATAACCCTGACGCCTGCTCCTGCCTCCGGCTACAAATACACAGAAGGCACGCTTTCGGTCACAAAAAAAGACGACTCAGGAACGGCCGTTGAGCTTACGCTCGTCGCCGGGGATACCCGGACTTTTAGCATGCCCGCATTCGATGTAAGGGTAAGCGCGATGTTTGAACCGTTACCAGAGGGAGAATATTCTGTAACCATTAACAATTTGACCCACGGCAATATTATTCCCAGTCCCACGTATGGGCCTGCCGGAACGGAAATAACCCTGACAGTAACGCCGGCCAGCGGTTACAGGCTGAACGGAACCCCCACAGTTACAAAAACCGGGGAGTCCGAAACAGTATCCGTCAATGGAACCGGCAGCGGCCTCTACACATTCTCCCTGCCTGCATCCGATGTAACGGTAAGCGCGGTGTTTGAAGGGATTCCCGCCGACGGTCCGATTCAGATAAAGAGCGCGACGGATATGGCAAAAATCGGAAACTCGTTGCCCGCGAACGGGAAGTATATACTTGCGGCCGATATAACGCTTCCAAACTGGACGCCGCTGGGAACCGGGACGGCCCCGTTCAGCGGCGTTTTTGACGGCGCGGGGCATAAAATCACCATGACGGGAACTCTGTCGTCTGTCGCCAAAGCCATGCCGGCTGACTGGATAGAGGACTTTGGGACCATTGCCACTACGATGCAAGTGGCGGGGCTTTTCGGAAATACCAACGGCGCGGAAATCAAAAATCTGAACGTTGTATGGAACGGCAACTCCCTGTCGTTTTCCGATGGTTCAGTCATTCTGTGCGCGGGCATAGTGGCGGGCTGGGCGGAAAACACGGATTTTACCGATGTTATGGTAACAGGCGGAACTTTTTCTGTTGACGCTTACTTCCCTATTCAGATTGGCGGCTTGGCCGGAAATACAGAGGGCGGGATTTTACGCTGCGGTTCAACAGTCAATGTGACCGTAACCGCGAGAGCCTATGGAGCAACTATCGGAGGTCTTGTCGGAACGAACTGGCGCGGTGAAATCGGGGAGAGTTTTGCTTCCGGCAATGTAACCACAACGGGCTGCGAGCGTATCGGCGGACTTGCGGGAGATGGCCGATCAATTAGAGACAGTTACGCGGCGGGCAATGTAATCGTATCCGGCGGCAATGTCGGCGCCTCCAGCATCCGGGCGGACAGGGTTGCCGCCGGCGGACTGGTAGGACAAGTTGAGCCCGATGAGGGCATGGAGGTAACAATCTCAAAAAGCTACGCGCGCGGAACCATTTCCGCAACCGCGGATGGAGAGATTACCAGGGGGCAAATAGGGGGCATAAGCGGAAATATATATTTCGGCTACGACGATAGCAGTTGCGAAATCAGCGGGTGTGCGGCCCTGAACGGCTCGATTGAAGAACGGAAAAACCGCCTATCTTCTGTAGTACAGCGTATTACCAATGACTATAATTGGCCCACCCTTTCAAATAATATCGCCAACAGACGCATGTCAGGCGGCACGTGGTCATCCGATCCCAACGGGCCGGACGGCGATGATTGCGCCGCAAAGCCCACGCAAAACGTTTTTACGGATACGCTTGGCTGGGACTTCTCAACAATATGGAAAATGGGCGGCGACGGCTATCCTGTCTTGCAGTGGCAGGACTAGCCTTTACCCGGATTAGTAATGTGTGCCGCAGGGCGCTTCACGCGCCCTGCGGCACACACCCGTTTCCTTGACGCAATCGCTTTGCATCGGTACAATGCTTTTATCTGGCCCTGGTAGCTCAGCAGGATAGAGCAATCGCCTCCTAAGCGATAGGTCGGCCGTTCGAATCGGCTCCGGGGTAAACGCGATCATCACCGCGGGGAATTGTCCATGACCGGCTTACCCGTTATAGTATACTCATTATGAATATTCCCGCCATGAGGCTGAGGGCGCAGCTTCTTCTTGCCCCGCGCGCGCAGACACCCGCGGAAGCCGTAGCGTGGATGGGAGCAATGCAGGCCCAGGATTATCCCATGGCGAAACTGGCTGTTGCACTGCGTACGGAGGCAGGCGCGGTTTCCTCCGTGGAAGAGGTTTTCTGCGCGGGGAAAATTCTGCGTACGCATGTTCTTCGCCCCACCTGGCACTTCGTGACGCCCGCGGATATACGCTGGATGCTCGGCCTTACCGGCCCGCGCATCATGTCGCAAACCCGCTCAAGGGACAGGCAATTGGGTCTTGATGAAAAAACCTTTGACAAAAGCGGCCTTATACTTGAAGCCGCGCTGAAGAACGGCAATCATCTGACAAAAGAGGAACTGGCCCTGCGCTTTGAGGATGCGGGGATAGCGGCGGACAATTACCGCCTGACCCACATTCTTATGCGCGCGGAACTGCAGCAGATCATTTGCTCCGGCAGCCCGCGCGGGAAAAAGCAGACTTGGGCTTTGCTGGCCGAGCGCGCCCCCGGGGCAAAACTCTATGACGCAAAAACAGCGGCGGCGCTTCTGGCCCGGCGCTATTTTACCAGCCGCGGTCCGGCCACGGCGGCGGATTTCAGTTGGTGGTCGGGGCTTGCCGCCGTTCAGGCGCGCCTGGCGGCGGACGCGCTGCTCTGTGCGGGAGACTTCTCCGCGCGGGAAGAAGGCGGCGAGACCTTCTTTTTCCCGAAAGGTCTTGAGGCGCGCAGGCTGCCCGCGAACCTTGTTCATTTTATTCCCGCCTTCGACGAATACATCATAAGCTACCG
>JAISQU010000219.1 GCA_031274005.1 Spirochaetales bacterium | reverse complement strand
TATTGAAAAAAAATAAAATTTATGGCATTTTGCGGGAAAAACGCGGGGAATGAGAGAGCCGGAAGTGATAGAGAGAAGAAAAACCACTAAGAGCCTGTTTAATATCTTGCCCCCCCGGGCGCGCAAGGGATTGCAGCATGCCCAGGCAAACGCACGCGAGAGCGTGTGATAGTACAAATGCAACATGGGCAAGAGGCCCTAAAAAGCCCTTGGCGTATACAAAGGCTAAAGGGCCGAAATCCTTTTGGCGTAGCCAAAAGACTGGAGCGAAAAGCCCGGTTTGCGGCGTTTTACGCCGCAAATGCGCCCAAATTCCGAATTATAAGGAGATTTTGAACAGGATCTAAGAAGTCCGACAGTATCCCGGACTGCCGGCCACGCGGATTATAATTTCTTTTCGTTTGTTACAACCACCTTTATCGCGTTGTCGATTCTTTCCCTGGCGTATTTAATCGCTGTGGGCAATTCCGAAAGGGAAAATGTATGCGTATGAAGCAGCCGGGCGTTTATTTTCTTCTGGGCCATTAAGGAAGCGGCCCTGTGCGTCGCGCTGTTTCCTTCTCCGCGAATTCCAAAAATGTAGATATTATTGCGGACAAAATGAGCGACATCGACCATAACCGGCTGCGCCGGAAAGGCGGCAAGGCAAATCCTGCCTCCCCTGCGGACCATCTTCGCCGCCTCGTTTAACGCGTTCGCGGCCCCTGAGCATTCCATAACATAATGCACGCCGATATTACCGGCTATTTTCCTAACCGCCTCCACGGCGTCTTCTTTCTTCACGTTAACCACATAATCGGCGCCCAGCTTTTTACCCAGCTCAAGTCTTTCGTCCCGCGTTCCCGTGAGAATAACCGGATCGGCGCCCAGAGCTTTCGCGGCCGCGACACTCATGAGTCCTATGGGACCGGGGCCGGTAACGGCAAGGCTTTTTCCCGCGTAAAGTCCTTCCATGACATCAAGGCCGTACATGGCCGTTCCTGCTGTAACAATAAGAGTTGCCTCCTCATCACCCATAAAATCAGGAACATGAACAAGAGTATTAATATGGTTTACAGCATATTCGGCGAAGCCGCCGTCTGTGGTAAAACCATTGGCCCTGTGGCCTTTTTGGTGATCGCCGTAGTTCATGCCGTAATTCAGGCAGGAGGTGTACATACCCTCGCGGCATCGTTCACACCGCCCGCATCCCGCATGTATTTCAACCGCCACCCGGTCCCCGGGTTTATACTCATCAACTCCCGCGCCCAATTTTACAATGGTTCCCATATACTCATGACCAATAGTCAGATTTTTATTAAACGGGGAGCCTCCTTCGACCATCGCGGGAAGTCCTCTTGCCATGATTTCCAGATCGGTTCCGCAAATTGCCACAGCGTCTATTCTGACCAGAACTTCCGCGGGCCCCGGTTCGGGAACAGGTTTAACTACCGCAAGAATTTCATTTACTCCGCCCAAAACCCACGCATTCATTGTTTTGGGTATTTCATAATTTTCGTTCATTATCGGTTCCTCTTTTTTATTTGATGTTTTTGAGAAAATACGCAACCTGCGCGGTATGCTCCACAAGGTCGGCCGTGTAATAAGCGGCTTTCATATCCGGACCAAGAGCAAGAATCCCATGATCCTGCATGAGCAGGGCTTTCAGGTTTAAGTTCTTCTGCAAGGCGGCGGTTACACAATCAGCCAGCTCTTTTGAACCCGGATTGTAACAGGGAACACAGGGCACCTCTTTGAGTATGAGCCTGGCCGACACGGTTGCCAGAGGCAGAGATGCGCCGGCGCCCGCGTAGGCTGTGGAATAAGGCGGATGCAAATGCGCGACGGCCATAACATCCGCGCGTATCTTATATGCCGACAGGTGAAAGCCTGTCTCCTTTGATCCTTTAAATCCCAAAGGAGATTCAATTATATTCCCATCAAGATCAACAAGGACACTGCATTCAGGCGTAACTTCTTCCAGAGAGACTCCCGTTGGTGTAATTAAAACCGTATCGGTATCAGGAACCCGCAAACTCAAGTTTCCGCCGGTTCCCCCAATCAGCCTCCGCAGGAATGACCTTCGCGAATAATCAGAAAGGACGGTCCTGAAATAACGAATCATTTCTTCTTTTTTCATACTATACCCCCGTATTTGACTTTCATGGCATCTATCATTGCCGCGCTGCACACATCAGAAAACGCCTCATCGTTGATATGGGCATCGACTTCCTGTATCTTGATTTTTTTCGTATTAAGTTTTGTATACAAAGCCTTCAAAAGCGTATCGGCGCCTTTGGGATCGTAAAACGGCCCCCCTTTTGCCCCATAGACCGACCACCCCCGAAGCGGGACAACGAGATGTACCGGGCCTTTTGCCGTATTGAGCCTCACCGCCATCCGCAGGCCGACTTCTTTCATTTCCGCTGTCACGAGTTTTATATTGGCGTTTAAGGGATTGTGCATATAAATTTTTCTTTTGCGGTACGCGGGAAGTATTGAATCGCGGGTCCCGCCGCAAAAATATTCCAGTCCGCCGAATGAGACAACCTGCGGAATTCCCCGCTTTCCCGCCGCGGTAAGCCGTCCGGTCTTTATGGGAACATAGACGCCAACCCCGGCAACCTCTTCGGCCAGCTCATGTGTTGTCAGATCCATCACGCCGCCAAAAACGCCTTTTTCTATCAGGTCTTCCATCGCGCTGCCGCCGGCGCCGGAAGCGTGAAACGTAATAACCTCATAGCCCTGTGAACGAAGCGCATGAAATATCCTGGCGGCTGAAGACTCGGTATTTCCCAGTGCGCTCAACGCGATGGTTTTTTCCGGTTCGGAGTTTTTTACGCGTTCCCCGGATTCGGCCATACCGATAACAGAGGCTGCCGCGTTGGACAGGATAGCCCTGCTCACAGGATTGACGCCGCCGACAAGATCCGAAACGGAAAAAGTTATAACAATATCGGTATACCCGATATACGGGCGGATATTTCCCGATGCGACTGTTGAAACCAGAAATTTGGGAAAACCTATAGGCAGGCCGCGCATTGCCGCCGCGGCGATGGATGATCCCTGGTTTCCTCCAAGCCCTAGTACGCCGTCAAGAGTTCCCTCTGCGTACAGTTTTTGCAGAATTTTTTCCGCGCCGATGGCCATATTCCGCATAATCTTATCCCGCGGCCCTGTTTTTATAAGCCGCCGCAGATCCTTACCCGCGTAACCGGCCACATCCAGATTGGAATAATCCGCGGCGCACTCAGGCCGGGACAGAGGCCCAACATCAATAAGAACCGGCTCATGCCCCCTTGCGCGTATTATGCCGGATATAAATTCCGCTTCAGCGGCTTTTGTATCCATTGTGCTTATAACTGCAATTCTTTTTTTCATTGTTCGTCCTGAAAGGATTGCCGGCCCTTCCGCAGAAGGGCCGGCGCCTTGATCCCGCGAATCGTCCTTACGCGCGGTTTTTAAAAGCCCGCGCCTCTGCGGGAACCTTGATGTTCCAGGTCTTCACTTCTTCAAGAAACGCGGCGAGGGCCTTTCCGGCGGCGTCAAAATACCGCTGCCCTTTTTCCTTTGATCCCCGGAACGGATTACCTATTGTCGCGGAGTCGTTATACTCATGGTGTTCCATAGGAACCCAGATATTCTCCGAACCCATAAAGGTAACATCCCCCGAACCGTCTTTCTTTGAGAATTTCGGCCCCATATAGGCGGGAGCGTGCGTGCGGTCCTGCTTTGCCTTGTCCATATCCATCAAACTCTCGTCCCAGGCCCATACGGTACTGGTTTCCATTTCGCCGGCGTGCCATCCCGGGGTTTCCTCCGGAGGCCCTTCCATAATACCGCCGACAATGGAATAATTCCTTTCGGTCGGAGTCTTGTACCAGCAGGTAAAACACCCGGTTTCGTAGCGGATTTCACGCAGCACCTCGTCGATGACTTTTGAATTACTTCCGTGATGGCTGACGAATACGATCTTGTTAAAACCATGGTAGATCATGCTCATAGCCATATCGTACACGATTGCCCGGTAGGTTTTTCCTGAAAATGTCAGGGTACCTGTGCCTTGCAAAACTTCGCCCATGTGGTGGGGCGAGTATCCGACCGGAATAATTGGCGTGTACAACACTTTTGCGGTTTCCGCGGCGACTTTTACAACTCCCATAGTTGTAAAGGTGTCGGTGCCCAATACAATGTGCGCGCCATGTTTTTCGTGGGACCCCATGGGGATCATAACAACGTCGGCTTTCTTTAAACTTTCACCGACCTCATCGTACCCCATTTCGGCCATGTTCCAACTCTTTCGTCTAGACATAAATCCTCCATAAAATAAAATAATTAACTGCCAAAAAAATGTTATTTCCCTGTTCCGCTCCCTGCATTCTTTGCCGATCGCCGGATTTGACCAATTAAAATGAGAACAGTCAGAGAATAGAACACAAGGCTGATCGGGCTTGTTACAAAAATATTAAAACTGCCTTGTGACAAAATCAGGGCGCGGCGGAAACTGTCTTCCATCACCGGGCCCAAAACAAGCGCGAGTACGGCGGGCGCCACCGGATAATCGTATTTTGTCATGAAAAACGCGAGAAGCCCCGCAAAAAACATGACATAAATATCAAAAACATTGTTATTGACCGCATAAGCGCCTATAGTGCAGAGAACAAGAATCGTTGAAAAAAGATAGCATTTTCTGAAATTCAGAATCTTCACAAAAAACCTGATTCCGAAGCCCTGCACAAAAAGTACGATAACGTGAATAACTATAAGCGCCGCGTACACTCCGTAAACAAAATCAGCGTGCTGCGAAAAAAGGAGCGGTCCCGGTTTAAGGCCGTGAATCATCAGGGCGCCCAGAAGAACCGCCGTAGCCGCGTCTCCGGGAATACCAAGAGTAAACATGGGAATCAGGGCGCCTCCTGTTACTCCGTTATTGGCCGCCTCCGGGCCCGCTATGCCTTCCAGGGCGGGCCCTTCGCTTTTTTTCGTGCGCCGGGCCTGGTCATAGCCAAGAAAAGCGGCCACAGGCCCTCCGGTTCCGGGGATTGAGCCTATGCCTATGCCTATCAAAGCGCACCTGAACGTGAGCCAGAACATACGGCGCAGTTCTTTCAGGGAAGGATATACAGTCTTTATTTTTTTTGAGGTGATATTTTCAATCTTTACTTCCGTTGTGGAAAAACTCTGAACAATCTGCGGGATCGCGAACATACCGATCATAAAGGGCAGAAGATCAACTCCCGCTATCAGGCGCGAGAACCCGAAAGTATAGCGGGGCATACCCATAACAGGATCAAGGCCGATTGTCATCACCAAAAGGCCTATACATCCGGAGACTAGACCCTTCAGGATATTCCCTGCGGATACCCCGCAGATAGTCGACAAACCAAAAAGAACCAGGGCGAAAATTTCGGCGGGCCCGAAATTGAGCGCGAAATTCGCAATCAAAGGGGCGACTATCATCAAAGTAATAACGCTTAAAAGCCCTCCAAAAATGGAAGCGACCAGCGCCGTTCCAAGAGCCTTCCCCGCCAGGCCTTTTTTTGCCAGGGGATACCCGTCAAAAACCGTCGCCGCAGCCGAAGGGGTTCCGGGGATACCCAAAAGGATAGCGGCCACCGAACCTCCGGTCATGCCCCCGATATAAACTCCCAGCAAAAGGGATATGGCGGCAAGCGGGGAAAGACGAAAAGTCATGGGCAGAAAAAGAATAATACCCATTGAATAGGTCAGACCGGGAATTGAGCCGAAAACAATTCCGACAACAGATCCCAGCAGCATGACAAGGAGAAGTTCCGGCGTAAGAACCGATCCGAAGGCGTGAAGAATTGACGATACCATTTCTTCACTCCTAAAATATTCCGCGGGGAAGCGGCAGCTGAAAAACGAGCGAAAATATGATAAACACCGAACCGGAAATAATCGCCGTACCGGACAAAGATTTTAGCCAATTGATCCGCATTATTCCCTTCAGGGCAAGGAACAAGGCAAGAACCGCCGCGGGGTAAAACCCTATCACATCAATTCCTGCTATATAGAAAAATATAAGAACAAACGAAAGAAAAGTTTTTTTCCGGTCCGCGGCCTCTTCCCCGAAAGACTGTACCGGCGAATGGGCGCAATCCTCCTGTTCTGAAACCCCGCCGCGGACACTGCCGGCTGTTTTCATTTTTTTCTTCTGCAACAGGCGCCGCCACGAAAGAATCTCATTAAGAATAGTCAAAAAGGCCAGAAGGCTTATTATGATATAGGGAAAGAACTTTGGTCCCGGCGCCCCCGGCATGGTTGAGTCTGAAATCTTCGCGGAATAAAGAAGCCAGACTCCACAGACAATCAGCGCCAGGATAGCGACAGAATGATTTTTTATTTTCATAGCTAAAATCTCCTTCTCAAGAAATCTCCGGGGAAAAAACTTTTCCCCGTTTCTGCTATTACCGGCCTTTAGCGTTTGCTGGTTCCTATGGTTTTCATCAATTGGCCTATCAGTCTGTCATCCTCGGCAATAAATTTTTCAAACTCCGCTCCCGGCTGAAACGCGGGAATAATACTCATACCGGCGCAAAACTGTTTAAAGTCCTCACTCTCAACCGCTTTTTTGGCGGCGCTCTCAAGTTTTTTGACAATTTCATTTGGAGTACCCGCGGGTACGGCAATGCCTCTCCAGAGGATCATTTCCAGATCAATTTTTGATTCCTTGAAGGTGGGAACTTCCGGCAGCGCGGCAATCCTTTCTCCGCTTGACAAGGCAAGAATGCGCAATTGTTTAGCTTCATGCTGCGCCAGCACTTCCGACGGTAGTTGTACGCTTGCCTCAATTTGACCGCCCATGATGCTCGCGAACGCGAGACCCTGTCCAAAAGGCACATGAACTACTTTGCTTTCCGCCTTGTTCTCTATGGCGGCGGCTACAAGATGAGTGTAACTGCCGACTCCGGAATTACCTATGCGTATCTTTCCGGGATTGTTCTTTATGTATTGAAAAAACTCTTCCATGGTTGCCCACGGCGCATCATACTTTACGGCGATACTCACAGGTTCATACGATATGCGGGCAATGGAACGGAAGGCTTCCTGCTTGAAATCCATGTTTCCCTGGTAATAAGCGGTCAACAGTCCGTTTGAAGTCCAGATCATGCTGTAGCCATCGGGTTTTTGATCCTTTACATGGCTATAACCGATTGACTGCCCCCCGCCGGTCCTGTTGACCACAGGCAGAGATTGTCCCAGAATTGGCTGCAGGAGATCAGAGAATTTTCTGGTTATAAGATCCGCCGCGCTTCCCGCGCCAAAAACGCAGGTTACCTCAATGGGTTTTTCGGGATACGCAGACGCGGAACCTCCGGAAGACGGTTCGGCTCCGCCGCCCGCAAACAGACACACTGAAACAAGAACAAAACCCAACAGCAATCCGATCCTTTTCATTTTGATACCTCTCTTTTGTTTTTTGAGCTCAGGCAAGCGCCCAGGCTTCTTTGATAACTCGTTTTGTGTTCGCAAGAATCAGTTCGGATGTTTCATGCTGAAGAAGGGGCCTGACTTCGGCGCTCACAATAGGACGGTCCGCGGGATTCAGAAGCCCCTCTTCCACCAGGCAGCGAAAGTAGCCGGCGACCTCGGGAGTATCAATTTCCCCATCTTCTATTCCAAACCGGGGCTGTAAATCCCCATACAGAAAGTGTTTTTTCTTATCCGGGCTGATACAGTTGCCAATATGAAAGTGAACAAGATAATCCTTGACCAGTTTCACCGATGTACGGGGGTCTTCCCTCAGTAAGGGGAAATGCGAGAGATCCGAGAGCAGCCCGAAACGGTTATAGTGCGGGCGCACAGCCTGCGCGATTTCCAGGGCATCCGAAAACGGGCCGATGAGAAACGCCTTGTCAACGTCCCTGTCAAAGATTTTCATGTGAACATCCAGATCATAGTCTTTAGCCCAGTCGCAAATCCGGATAAGAGAATCGATCAGCAGTTTTTTTGCTTCATCCCGTTTCGCGTCCCCCGGATCTTTGCCTGAAAAAACATTTATAGACTTTGCGCCAAGCTGATACGCTTCGGTAATGCAATTTCTGATTTGATTGAGGGCTTTTGTTCTTTCCGCGGAATCAAGGTGATTCAGACTCAGTTTCTGCGAAAACATTGAAGGTTGACACGCATACGCGGCAGTTATATGACTCTGTGAGATGACCGCCCTGGCCTCATCACGGACTTTTATGTCTTTCATCCATCCAACTTCAACGGCTGTCCAGAAATCATCTTCGCAAATCTTCCTCAGCGTGCCGACAATATCACCCTCGCCCCGCACAACATCCGGAAAAGCCTTGAAATGAACAACACCGATTCTCATGTATCCGTATAAGGAGTCCCGCATTTTTGCATCCCCCTGTTTAGCGTTTTTATGGTATGGAAAACCTTTTCCATATAATGAAATCCGCTCCATCCATATTAGGAACAGATAATACATCAATGGAAAACCTTTTCCATTTGATAATAATAAGGCTACATTCCATGGTTGTCAACAGAAATTTTCATATTTTTTTATTTCCCGGATTTTGACAAGGGCGAGCGCATTAAAAATCCTGATGCCTTACAATACAAAAAGTTAGCTTTTTCACAATTTTTATCAGGCAAAATGTAACTCCTTATGCTGAAAGGAGATGAAATTCCTAATGCACCGGCTTCGGGATTGTGACCGTTTTCAGTATCTCCCGGCCGGATACAATGTCATTTTCTAAAAGGCTTATTTTTTCCCGAATACCAAAACCCGGTACGGTCGATTGGCGTTTTATGATGTCTACACGAAACCAGCGAATTTTTTCTTTAGGGGCGTTTCCGGCAATGAGTTCAATGAGAAGCTCCATTGCCGCCTGTCCGAGGTTGTATCTTGGAATTTCAATCGATGTAATTGATGGTTCAAAATAAGAGCATAGGGGGACGTTGTCAAATCCCACCACGGCGACATCCTCAGGTATCAGAAGCTTAGCTTCTTTGATGGCTTTCACCGCGCCAAAAGCCATCTGATCGTTGGCCATAATTATTGCGCTTGGGCGCTGTTTTTTTTTCAACAGGGATTTCACCTGTGCATATCCGCCGGACAGCGTGAGCGCCCCCATGACGACAAATTCTTTTCGCAGGGGACAATTAAAATGTACAAGCGCATTCATGAATCCCTGCAGCCTGTCCGCCATAGTTGACGAATCGGTTGCGCCGTTAACAAAAGCTATTTTGCTGTGCCCCAGTTCCACAAGATGCTGTACGGCAATAAACGCCGCATACTCGTTATCAATCCGTACCGCGGGGAGGTCGCCTTCAAAACGGCCAATAACAACGGCTCTTGAAGAGAGATTTTTCATTGCGGAAATAAGATTGTTTTCATGAAACACTCCGCCCGCAAAAATGACGCCGTCGGCATGTTTTTCACGCAGCTCATAGACGGACTGAATAATCCGTTCCGCCTTTAAGTCGCTGTTTTGAATCAACACAGAATAGCCTGCCCGGTCCGCGGCATCCTGAATGCCCCTGACAATTTCCGCATAGTACGGATTGGAAATATCAGGAATTATAACGCCTATTGTCATGGAGCATTTTTTCAAAAGACTCTTTGCAAGAGCGTTGGGCCTGTAATCCAGTTCCTTGACAGTTTTCAACACCTGTTCCCGTGTGCGCTTATTGACTTTATGACTGCTGTTGTTGAGGACCCGCGAGACGGTTGTAATTGACACTTTTGCCTTTCGCGCAACCTCAAGTATTGTAACCATTGTGCGTCGACTTTATCACGGAAATCAGAAATGTTCAATCTTTAGCAGGGCATCGGCGTTTACTTTCGCTTTATGGAATTAAATTGCGCGAAGTGCAAAAGACCGTGGGGCGCAAGGGATTGAAGGGGCGCGAAGCGGCCGCGCCAGCGGCGGAACCCCCGAAAAGCCCGGTTTCTTGCGGCTAAGCC
>JAISQU010000189.1 GCA_031274005.1 Spirochaetales bacterium | reverse complement strand
CTATAGCGCATTTCTTGCGGCTTAGCCGCAAGAAACCGGGCTTTTCGGGGGTTCCGCCGCTGGCGCGGCCGCTTCGCGCCCCTTCAATCCCTTGCGCCCCACGGTCTTTTGCACTTCGCGCAATTTAATTCCATAACGCTAAGGTAAACGCCGATGCCCTGCCCTTGCCCTGTCTTCGCCTTTCGCTATACATTTGTTCTCTGACAAAATCACCTACAGAAGAGGCGGTGGAGCGCGCGATTCTGCGCAGGCTCAAGGGATCCCCCTCTGAAAACCTCGCAAAACTTGTTCTTGACGATGAGGAGGTGCACGCCTACCAGGAGTACGCGAACACCGTCTCCCTGCGCCGGTTAAAATACAATGATCACGGGCCCGTCCACATGCGCACGGTTGTGCTGAACGCGCTGACACTCGCGGAGCTTTTGCACGGGGCGGGGGTTCTTTTGAGCCTCGAAGCCGAAGAGACAGGGACGTATGAGGATTCGCGGACAGCTTTGTTTTTGGCGGGAATGCTGCACGATATTGGCATGGGCGTGACCCGCATGAATCACGAGAATTTCGCCGTTACTCTCGCGCTGCCGCTTATAGACCGTTTTTTGAAAATACGCTATCCCGGGGATATCCGCAAGCAGGTTGTACTACGTACTATGTGCGTCGAGTGCATTACCGGGCACATGGGGCTTCTCACGGTCAACAGCCTTGAGGCGGGAATTATTCTTATCGCCGACGGGACGGATATGGAAAAAGGACGGGCGCGGATTCCCATGATGATCGCGCAGGACGCGAAGGTCGGCGATATTCACCAGTATTCCTCCGCGGCGATTGAGAGGCTCGATATAAGCCCCGGTACGGAAAAACCCATAAAGATCGCGGTTCAGATGAAGTCGGATGTGGGTTTCTTTCAGGTGGAGGAGGTTCTTTTCCCAAAACTGAAGATGAGTCCCATCAAACCCTATATCGAACTGTACGCGGCTGTCATAGGAAATCCGGTAAAAAGGTATCTGTAGAACCGCGCTCCGGCGGGAACACTATCACGGAAATTGCGGAGGGGGCATAACTAGCCCGGCAATTGCTGCGCAATTGCGTTGTAACCGGGCGCTTTGTTTTTTAGCCGGAAGGGTGCTGCGGGCTTTCACCGCAATTTCCGGGGCCGGGATGCGGTTCGCCTATGCGGGAACGCTTTCACGGAAATGTGCGGAAGGGGCATAACTAGCCCGGCAATTGCTGCGCAATTGCTTTGCATTCAAGAGCGATGTTTTTTAGCCGAAAGGGCACTGGTGACTTTCACCGCACTTTCCCCCGCCTAACGGCGGGACCACTCTCACGGAAATGTGCGGAAGTGACATAACTAGCCCGGCAATTGCTGCGCAATTGCGATACATTCAGGCTGATAGTTTTTCCGCATGTAGCGAACTGGCGGCATTCACCGCAATTTCCGGGGCCGACTTCCCGTCCCGATGGACGGGAAGTCGGCTACTTGCCGGGGAGAGCCTATATCGGTATCATTTATTCCGTGAAAAAGATTTTTTTCCTTTTGATGGTTTTATTCGGCGGGTTTTTTCCGGTTTTTCGGATTTCTTCCCAAAATCCTCCGGCTCAGGATACCGCGGACGCGGAAATTGTCGTAACTTTTTTTCCTTCCGGCGTCAATTTCAACCCCGTCAAATCCTATGCCTCCACAGAGGCCCAGATTTTTACCGCCCTGTATGAGGGTCTTGTCGGTTACAACCCTTCCACGCTGGACCCCGTTCCCGCGGTTGCCAGATCCTGGGACGTATCCTCCGACGGAAAAACCTACACCTTCCGCCTGCGCGAAGACGCCCGCTACGCGAACGGCGATCCCGTTACCGCGGCGGATTTCAAGGCAAGCTGGCTCAAGTTTCTCGATCCGCAAATCAAGGCCGAATATTCCTTCCTCTATGATATTATCGCAGGCGCGCGGGATTACCGCAGCGCGGTCAATCCGGACCCCGAATCCGTGGGCATCAAGGTTCTGTCCCCTCTCAGGCTGCAGGTGGTTCTGGAGGAGCCTGCGACTCATTTTCTGAAAGTGCTGTGCCACCACAGTTTTCTGCCCATACACCCGGACATGCTTTCTCACGACGACTGGAACAGCCTGCCGGAAATTATCGGCAACGGCCCGTACCGCATTATCGAACGCAGCGAGGCTCTCATCCTCCTTGAAAAAAATCCGCATTACTGGGACGCGGGAAATGTAAAAACAGAAAAACTCCGCCTTGTATTTTCCGAAGACGATGAAAAAACAATACGGGATTTTAACGACTACAAGACCCACTGGGTGGTCTCCACGGCGAGCCTGGACAAGGTGCTCTACCAGGATACCATCATCATTAACCCGCTTTTCGCGACCAGTTACTTTTACTTTGCGAATACCGGTTCTCCGTGGAACAACGGGAAAATACGGCGGGCGCTGGCCCTGCTTGTGCCCTGGGAGGATGTGCGGTCAACCGCTTTTCAGTTTCTTCCCGCAAAAACCCTGGTGCCGCCCATACCGCGTTACCCCGAGCCGGAAACCATAATAGAAAACAACACGGAAGAAGCCATGACCCTGCTGCGGGAAAGCGGTTTTCCGGACGGAAAGGGCCTTCCTCCTCTTATTGTCAAAATCCCCGAAGGCGCGGAGTCCGTACGGCTCGCCACGGTTATGGCGGCGGCCTGGAAAGATCAGGGCATAAAAACCGAAATCAAGACCTATCCTTTTTCCCGTTATTTTGAAACTCTCAAAGACGGGGACTTTACTCTGGGAACCATGACCTGGATTGCCGATTTCGCCGATCCTCTCGCCTTTTTGCAGATGTGGACCTCTTCAAGCAATCTGAATAACGGGAAATACGCGGATTCGGTTTATGATGAGCTTATCCGCAAAAGCATGGGCCAAAGCGGAGAAGACCGCTACAAGACCCTCTCGGAGGCGGAGTCGGTCCTTTTGAAAACCGCCCAGGTTCTGCCCATAGGCCACAATCCCGCGATAAACCTGATTGACCTGCAATTTATTGACGGCTGGTATCAGAACCCGCTGGACATTCATCCTTTCAAATATTTGCGCCTGGCGCCCTACAAACCGCTGAAAGGCCTTGTCCGGCTGCCCTCATTGAAGCAGGAATCCCGCGCGGCGGCGCTGCGCGGCAAATGACCCGCAGGGCAGCCGCCAGCAATTCCAAATTTGAAAAAATTTGTCCTGCAATCCCCAAAAGCATTCATATTGTCAGCAATTTGAATGCTTTTACCCATAAAAAACGCTTCCAGACAGAAATACCATATTTAGTCGCATGGCGCCACGGATATGGCCGGGGCGATAAAAAAAGCGAACGGCGTCGGTCCGCCGCTAGAGAGAGCTTTTTTTATCGCCCCGGTCTTTGTGTTTAGTTTACCATGAGTTTAAATTTGGAATTGCTGGGCAGCCGCACACCTCTATTGATTTTAGCCGGAAAATCCGGTAGGCTTTTAATGTGTCTGATTTTGTCCACCTCCACAATCATTCGGAATACAGCCTTCTTGACGGCGCCGCCAGGGTAGAAGATATGGCGGCCCGGGCGGCCGAACTGGGCATGCGGCATCTGGCGCTGACCGATCACGGCAACATGTTCGGCATTCTCCGGTTTTACGACTCCTGCGTAAAAAAGAAGATTAATCCCATTTTGGGCTGCGAGTTTTATGTGGCGGAAGGTTCGCGGCTTGTCAAAACAGTCAGAGACGACGAGAGGCCGGAGAATGAGTCGAGGGGCAAACGGCATCATCTTGTTCTTCTGGCGAAAAATCTTGAGGGCTACAAAAACCTTATCAAGCTGTGCACATTGGGCTATACGGAGGGCTTTTACTCCAAGCCGCGCATAGACGATGAGATCCTCCAGAAATACCACGGGGGGCTTATCTGCAGCACCGCCTGCATCATAGGGGAGATTCCCAAGCTGATCCGGGCAGGGCGCGAGGAGGAGGCCCTGCGCAAGGCGGGTTTTTACTCCGAGCTTTTCGGGCAGGGCAATTTCTATCTGGAATTGCAGGATCACGGAATGCAGGAGGAGCGCATAGCCAACAGGGGCATGATAAAACTCGCAAAGAAACTCGGCCTGCCCCTCATAGCCACCAACGACATGCACTACCTGAGGCGTGAACACGCCAACGCGCACGACACCCTTCTGTGCATAGGAACGGGAAAGAAAAAAACCGACGCCGCGCGCCTGCGCTTTGACGGGCAGGAGTTCTACATGAAAAGCCCGGAGGAGATGGCGGCCCTTTTTGCGGAGGTTCCCGAAGCCCTGAGAAATACGCTGGAGGCTGCGGAAAAATGCGCCGTAAAGCTGGACAGGGAACCCAAACTTCTTCTGCCGGATTACGCGATACCGCCGGAGTTTGCCTCCCCCGCGGAGTATCTGCGTCACCTTGCCCGCAAGGGGCTGGCCGAACGCTTTAACCCTGTTACCGAAGAGCTTTCCCGGCGCCTTGAGTTCGAGCTTGATACGATTATAGAAATGGGCTTCCCGGGTTACTTTCTTATTGTGTGGGACTTCATCCACTACGCAAAGCAAAAGGGTATTCCCGTGGGTCTGGGGCGCGGTTCGGGAGCGGGTTCCCTTGTGGCCTACAGCCTGAGGATAACCGACATCGATCCCATCAAGTATAATCTGCTGTTCGAACGCTTCCTGAATCCCGAAAGAATTTCCATGCCTGACTTCGACATAGACTTCTGCTTCGAAAGACGGCAGGAGGTTATCGACTATGTGACCGCCAAATACGGGCAGGAAAAAGTGGGTCAGATTATCACCTTCGGGACGCTCAGCGCCAAGGCCGTCCTGAAAGACGTGGCCCGCGTGCTGGACATTCCCTTTGAAGAGGCCAACGCCATCAGCAAAATGGTTCCCGGCATCATAGGCATTACCCTCAAGCCCATCGCGGAGAAGGAAAAAGAAATCGCGGAACTGGAGGAAAAAGGCGAAACCGCTCATATACAGGCGATCCGCGATCTGGACGCCAAACTCGGGGAACTGCGGGACCGCGGCGGGATATACGAAGAACTGGTTGACACAAGCCGCGTTCTGGAGGGGCTGTCCCGCCACGCCTCAACCCACGCCGCGGGCATTGTTATAGGAAAGACAGACCTTACCGATTTCGTGCCCCTGTACCGTGACGCGACAAGCGGCGCCATCATGACTCAGTTCGACATGACGCTGCTTGAGTCCTGCGCCCTTGTGAAGATGGACTTTCTGGGCCTGAAAAACCTTACCCTTATAAAAAACACCCAGGACCTTATCCGTGAAAAAATTCCCGGCTTTGATATTGAAAAGGTTCCCGAAAACGACAGTGAAACTTTCGGCCTTTTGGGCGAGGGGAAAAGCTCCGGGCTGTTCCAGTTTGAAAGCGACGGCATGCAGGGCATTCTGCGAAAAACAAAACCCACCTGCATTGAGGACCTTATAGCCCTGAACGCCCTGTACCGGCCGGGGCCCATGCAGTTTATTGACAAATTCGCGGACTCGAAAAACGGAAAAATTCCGATTACCTACCCTCTTCCGGAGCTTGAAGCTGTTCTGAAAGAGACCTACGGCGTTATCGTCTACCAGGAACAGGTTTTGCAGATTGCCCAGATTGTCGCGGGGTACAGCCTGGGACAGGCCGACATTCTGCGCCGCGCCATGGGTAAAAAGAAACATGAGGAGATGGTTAAACAGAAGGAGTCTTTTATAAAGGGCGCGGTGGCAAAGGGGTATGCTCAAAAAACAGCGGACGACATCTTTGAGCTTCTTATTCCCTTCGCGGGTTACGGGTTTAACAAATCCCACTCGGCCGCCTACGCCGTACTCGCCTACAGGACGGCGTACCTGAAGGTTCACTTTTCCGCGGAATACATGGCCTCAAAACTTACTATAGAAATCGCCAATACGGACAGGCTCTCGGGATATATTACAGAGGCCCGGAAAATGGGCCTTGAAATACTGCCGCCTGACATCAACCGTTCCGAAAAATATTTTACGGTCGCGGACGGAAATATCCTCTACGGTCTTTTGGGCATCAAACACATGGGAGAGGCGGCGGCTGAAAAAATTCTTGAGGCCCGGCGGGCGGGCGGGCAGTTCACCTCGTTCTTCAATTTTCTGGAAAGGCTTGACCTGCAAACCGTCAACAAACGGGTTCTGGAAACGGCCAGTCAGTGCGGGCTTTTTGATTCGCTGCATCCGAACCGCGCGGCCCTCTTCGCCTGCATAGACAAGGCGGTAAACTACAGCGCCGCGAAAAAAGAGAGCCGCATGTACGGGCAGGTCTCCCTCTTCGATTCCTGCGGCGAAGAAGAGTTCCGCGAACCGGCCATCACGGAAATTCCCGACTGGCCGGCTCTGGACAAACTCAAAATGGAAAAAGACCTCCTGGGGTTTTATTTCTCCGGCCATCCCCTGGATCCTTTCCGCGAGGTCTGGCAAAAAACCGTTGTCTTCGATTTAGCCCATCCCGAAAGGGCGCGGCAGGGGGAAAGCTACAATTTTATCGGCATGCTGCGGGATCTGCGCGTCATGCTTACCAAAAAAGGAGCGCAAATGGCCCGCGCCGTGCTGGAAGACTACAACGGCTCCATTTCCCTTATCATTTTTCCGAATGTGTATCAAAAATCCCAGCATCTTCTGGCGGACAATGCCATTGTCGGGGTCTCGGGAAATGTCGAGTTTGACGAAGGCAGGGAAACCTATCAGATTCTGGCAAAAGAAATCAAAAATCCGAATGAAATGGAAGCGAAGGCCGCCTCGGAACTGCACATACAGATAGGGGAAGGGCCGCAGGAAGAAGATTTTTACCGGTTGCGCGGAATCCTGATTGAAAATCCCGGCGCCTGTACGATTTTCCTGCACCTGTGCCGCGCAAACGGCTGCGGCGCGTTAAAAGAAAAAATCATCAAGGTATCGTCCCAGATTAAAGCGTCTCCCCGTGAGGATGTTCTTGACAGAATTAAAACCATTCCCTGGGTACGGGAAGTCTGGAAGCAGTAAGGGGCGAAAGAGGGGTTTTCCGTTATGTTCAATACTCTCATGCAATTCTGCAGCGCGCTTATTTCAATTTATACCATACTCATTATCGTGCGCATCATGATGAGCTGGTTTACCGGCCCGGCTTCCCACGGCCGCGCCGCGCGCTTTCTTATGCAGCTTACCGATCCGTATCTGAGTTTTTTCCGGGGATTCAGGTTCTTCCGTTTCGGGCTTTTTGACTTTTCCCCTGTTCTGGCTCTGATCGTCCTTTCAGTGGCGGGGAATGTATTTCTGTCCCTTGCCGCTTTTCAGCAGGTTACCTTAGGGCTTGTTCTTGCGCTGCTTATCGCGCGTATATGGTCGGCCCTGGCTTTCTTTCTGGGGATGTTTATAATTCTGATTGTCCTGCGCCTCATAGGCATTCTCACCCGGTTTAATGCCGCAAGCCCCTTCTGGCGTTATATCGATATGATTCTGAATCCTGTTCTGGCGCCCCTTACGCGCCTTTTCTTTCGCGGCAGAAGAATCCCTTATATGACAGGTCTTATTGCAGGCGGCCTGTTCCTGCTGTTTGTGCGGATTTTTGGGGAACCCGCGATTACGCAGCTTGTCCTTTTCATACAGAAAATTCCCTTCTAAAAGCCATGTATCTTCCGGAACTTCTTACTCCTGTCTGGAGGGTAAAGGGAACAGGCGGCAAGACCGGCAAGACGGCCGAACGCCTCGGCAACCTGGGCATCTTCGCGGTACGGGATATTCTTATGCATCTGCCCAGGGACTATGATGACAGAACACGGCATATTCCCTTTGCCGCCGCCGCGGGCAACGGGGGCAAGTTCAATACCACCGCGTATGTCCAGGGCCACGATTCTTTTTATGCCCGCGGCAGGCAGACCCTCAAGCTGATTTTAAAGGATGAATCCGCCCTGGCGGAAGTCCCGCTGTACGGATGGGACCCGTCTTCCAACGCCTCAAAATACAGTCCGGGTACGCGCCTTGACATAGCGGGAACGCTGTCGGTTTCCTACGGTGGCAAGTTCCAGTGCGCCAAGGCCGACATGGAAGCGGCGGGAACTCACCCCGAACTTTTTTCCCGCGTTCTTCCTGTTTACAATTTGACGGCGGGCATCGCGCAGAAAACCATGCGCAGGATAATCCGTTCGGCGTATGGGGAGTTCGGCAGCCACCTTGAGGATGAAATCCCCGCGGCAGTGCGCGAGGCAGAAGGCATCCCCGGCCTGAGCGCCGCCCTGAAGGCTGTGCATGAGCCTGTATCGATGCAGGAAGCTGCCGCGGGCCGCCGCGCCCTTGCCTTTCGCGAGCTTTTTCTTATGCAGATGGCTGTGGCGCGGCGGGCTTTGCAGCGGAAGGCCGCCGTCCGTCCGGGGCGTACTTATCCGCGCGGCATGCAGGAGAAACTCATAAAAAGCCTCCCTTTCCGTCTTACCCAGGATCAGGCGGCCTGCATGGAAGAACTTCGCGGGGACATTGAAGCCGATCACCCCATGGCACGGCTTTTGCAGGGAGACGTTGGTTCCGGCAAAACCCTTGTGGCCTTTCTCGCGGCCCTGCTGTTTACCGAAGCCGGCCGGCAAACCGCGATTATGGCGCCCACGGAACTGCTTGCCCGCCAGCACGCTGATAACGCCGCCCGTTTTCTGCAGCCTCTGGGTGTGCGGCTCGCCTTTTTTTCCGGCGCTCTTTCGGGCAAGACCCGCAAACCCGCGCTGGAGGCCCTCAAGGCCGGCGATATTGACATTGTTATAGGTACCCACGCCCTTTTTTCCGACGATGTGGAATTCCGCGACCTGGGTTTTGTCATTATCGATGAGCAGCACCGTTTCGGCGTTGTACAGAGAAACCGCCTTTTCGCGAAAGGTCTGTACCCCGATATTCTTGTTATGAGCGCCACGCCCATTCCCCAGACTCTCGCCCTCTCGGCCTTCGGCGACATGGATGTGTCCACAATCAAAACCATGCCCGCGGGCAGAAAGCCTGTGGAAACACATCTTGCCCTTGAGGGCAGGGAACGGAAGGTCTATGACTTTGTGCGCGGGGAACTGGAGAGGGGCAGGCAGGCGTATTTTGTGTATCCGATTATTGAGGAGGCCGAGGCGCGGGAGAAGGACGCGCCGACCACCGGCCTGAAGGACGCCGAGTCCATGTACCGCAGGCTGAAAGAAGAAATTTATCCCGGCTTCAGCGTGGGCCTGATTCATTCGCGGCTTGCCGAAGACGAGAAAAGGGACATCATGGCAAAGTTTTCATCAGGGGAAATCCGCGTCCTCGCGGCGACCAGCGTTGTGGAAGTCGGGGTAGATGTGGCAAACGCGAGCTGCATGGTTATCGAACACGCCGAGCGTTTCGGCCTTGCGGCCCTGCATCAGCTTCGCGGACGGGTTGGGCGCGGCAGCCTTCAGTCTTACGCCTTTTTGGTGTATGCTCCGGATTATACCGAAGTGGCAAAAAAACGGCTTACCATCATGAAGGAAACCACGGACGGCTTTCGCATAGCCGAAGAAGACCTTCTGCTTCGCGGGCCGGGGGATCTTACGGGTATACGCCAGGCCGGGCTTCTTGATTTTAGCGCGGCGCGGCTTCCCTTTGATCAGGAGCTTATGATGAGGGCGCGCGCGGCGGTACACGGCATTCTGGAAAAAGATCCCGGCCTGCTCGCGCCGCAGCACTCATGCCTCAGGGACGCGCCGGGAAAAGCCCCCAACGCGGGAGACCTGCGCGTATGAGGATAACAGGCGGAAAACTGGGCGGCAGGCTGGTACGCTGTCCCGAAGGAATCATCCGGCCCGCCATGGACAAAATGCGGGAATCAATTTTCGCGATTATACAGGAGGAGCTTCCGGGGGCATCGTTTCTGGACCTCTTCAGCGGATCGGGGGTGATCGGCCTTGAAGCTTGGTCCCGGGGGGCGCAGAAAATCGTCATGGTGGAAAAAGACAGGGGAAAGCGTCATATCCTTGCGGAAAACGCAGCCCTCGCGGAAGGAAACGCCGTCGTACACATTATGCCCGTTGAACGCTACCTCAAGTTTATGACCGAAGGCCCTTTCAATTTTATTTTTCTTGATCCGCCTTTTCCCTACAGATTCAAGGCTCAGCTTCTGGACATGGCCGGCGAGCCGCAGCTTCTGGCGGAGGGCGGCTCTGTTTTGATTCACCATCCAAAAGAGGACAAACTGCCGGAGAAAACAACCGCTCTCCTGCAGACAGACCGCCGCGTCTACGGCCGCTCGGTTGTCCGCTTTTACAAGCGGGCATGAGAGAGGACTATCTCCTATCCTTTGTTTTCTCCGGAAGCGGTATACAGGCGCAAATCGCCAAGGGCTTTGAAGTCTTCGGTAAAACTGCCGTTTGGATTCAGAATGCCCGCTTCACACAGAAGTTCAACGCTTTCCGGTTTTTCCCTGATGAACTCGTCAAAATATTTTTTGAGCACTTCCACTTCTTCGTCGAGCGAAAGCTTTTCTCCGGTCATATCAACCTCCCCCCGGCTCAGCCGGAAATTATGGGCGTTAATCCCTTGCAATTCTATTATGCTGTATCTTACGGAAAATTCAAGAACCCGAACCGCCTTTTCCGTATTAAAAACCTGACTTTCAAGCCTGCAACAGGGTTTCACCGCGGCGTCATTCAGTAATTCCAAATTTGAAAAAATTTGTCCTGCAATCCCCAAAAGCATTCAAATTGTCAGCAATTTGAATGCTTTTACCCAAAAAAACGCTTCCAGACAGCAATACCATATTTAGTCGCATGGTGCTACGGATATGGCCGGGGCGATAAAAAAAGTGAACGGCTTCGGTCCGCCGCTAGAGAGAGCTTTTTTTATCGCCCCGGTCTTTGTGTTTAGTTTACCATGAGTTTAAATTTGGAATTGCTGGGCGTCATTCCGGGGGCCGTTGAATAAACCTGACTATCCTGCTATGATACACTCATGAACCCGAACAGCAGAGCTTTCCTTCAGCTTCCCCAGGGAACAGAGAGTTTTTATCTTGAGGAGGCGCTCGAACATGAAGAAACCGTGCAAGGCCTCAAGAAGTTTTTTGCCTCCTGGGGGTACCTGCCGGTGCAGACTCCTGTTTTCGACTTCTACGATATTTACCGCCCTTTTTTCGATCACGCCGCCGCGGAGAAAATCTACAGGCTTGTCGACAGGGAGGGCGATCTTTTGATGCTGCGTTCCGACGCAACGCTTTTTCTCGCAAAGCAGCTTGGCCGGCTGGAAAACAGCAGCCTGCCCCTGCGCGTTTTTTACGCCGATACGATTCTGCGCCATCAGGACGCGGAGGATATTTCGCGGAACGAGTTTTACCAAATAGGCGCGGAGCTTATAGGTGAGGGCGGATCTTTCGCAGACCTTGAGGCGCTGATGCTTCTGGCAGGCTGCCTGCAAACGGCAGGGCTGGAGGATTACCGTATCCATCTGGGTTCGCGGGAGGTTTTTGGCGCGGCTCTTCCCGATACGGATGACAAACAGGCCGCCGCCGCGGTTTCCCTGCGGGACGCCCCTGCCCTTGAGGATATTCTCTCCCGCGCAGGCTGCGAAAAGGAGAAGGCCGGTTTTCTTGTACAGCTTTTTCTGTATATAGGGGATTCCGGCGGGCTTGAAGAGCTTGCCGCGAGGGGAAAGGCGCGCGGATATATAAACTGCGATCTGGAAAAAGCCCTGGATTATCTGAGTCTTTTATGGGCCCAGCTTGAGGAGCTGGGAGTAAGCGGCCTGTTCCGCCTTGACCTGTCGGAAACAGCAAGCCAGGGCTACTACACGGGCATAGTGTTCCAGGCATACAAAGAAGGCATAGATTCGGCCTTCGCCTCCGGCGGCAGATACGACAAGCTGCTTGCCCGTTTTGGGTTTGACGCCCCCTCTGTGGGATTTTCTCTGATGCTCAGCAAAATCGAAAATTTCCTGAGCGGCATCCACGGCCCGAGACAGAGGAGCTGCGAATCCGCCGGCGGCAAAACCTTTGCCGAAGCGTTTCGCGGCGCCGAAGAAAAACGCAAATCAGGAATCCCCGTTGTTATAAAAGGAAACCCCGCGTGAGCCCCGAACGCATGGCCGGCCATCCCCTCAGCCTGGCTCTTCCAAAAGGACGGCTTTTCAACCAGGCGCTGGAACATTTTGCGGCGCGGGGGCTTTGCGTATCTCCCCCTGATCGCGAGCTGATTGTTACCGATAATAAAGGTATGCTGCGGATTTTCATTGTCAAAAATTCCGATCTGCCGGTGTATGTCAGTCACGGTATCGCGGGTCTGGGTATCTGCGGCAGCGATGTTTTGTACGAGTCGGGCGGCGTTTTTTTCGAGCTTCTTGAGTTTTCCTTTGGTTCCGCCCGCATGTGCCTTGCCGCTCGGGAAGACCATGACCAGGACGCCGCGATAAAACATCTGAAGGTCGCCACAAAATTTCCGGTTTTTACGCGGAATTTTTTCAACAGGCGGGGTATACCTGTAGAAATCATCAAACTGAATGGTTCTGTGGAACTGGCGCCGGTCTTGGGGCTGGCGCCCTACATCGTCGATCTGGTGGAAACCGGCTCTACCCTGAAAGCAAACGGCTTGAAGATTGTTGAGGAATTGGAAAATACGCGGGTCAAACTTATTGCAAATCCCGCGTATTATAAAGTACACTACGGAGAAGTTGATACCTTTGTCGGTTTTTTGAAGGAGCGGGCATGACGGAAGCTGTTACAGTATCGCGTACAACAAAGGAAACAGACATATCCGTTTGCCTTCTGCAAAAGGGGCCGGGCTGCGATTCGGGTAAAGACGGCGTCCGCGTTGATACCCTGCTGCCTTTTTTTGACCACATGCTCAGCGCAATGAGCTTTCACGGGGGCTTTGGCCTCACCCTCTCGGCGCGGGGCGACATAGAGGCTGATTATCATCATCTTGTGGAGGATACGGGCCTTGTCCTTGGCGAAGCCTTTCATGAGCTTCTGGAAAAAAACGGGGCTGTTCGGAGATTCGGCCACGCGGTTATTCCCATGGATGACGCGCTGTCGGAGGCGGTGATTGATGTGGCCGAGCGCCCCTGTCTCGTGTACCAAGCCGCCTTTCCCCAGGAGTTTTGCGGGAATTTTCCTGTGGCTCTCTTTAAGGAATTTTTTTACGCGTTTACGCAGAAGGCCCGGATAAATCTTCATCTTTTATGCCGCTACGGGGACAACAGCCACCACATGGCGGAAGCCCTTTTCAAGGCTTTTGGAAAAGCCCTGTGCGCGGCCTATACCCCGGCGGACGGAAGCCGGGAAGATATGTCAACAAAAGGAGCGCTTTAGAGAACAAAAAGTATGACCCATGATGATGCAGGCAAAAAAAATCCCCCCGCAGGTTTTCTGTTCCGTACAAGCCGGCCAAACTCAAAGCTCGACAGTAAAGACAGGGCCGCGCTTGTCCGCAAGGGGAATGAATTTTTTAATAATGGGAATCTTGCCGCGGCCAGGCGCGTGTATATCACAACAGGTTACGGCGACGGGCTGATACGCATGGGAGATCATTATTACAAACAAAAAGAATTCCTTGAAGCCTTTCACATGTACTGGCTGGGGAAAGAAAAACAAAAATGCGACAACCTTATAGAAAGAATGGTTGTTGTTATCCGTGAATGGCTTAATGAAGGGGTTGCCAAAGAGCCGGGCAAACAGGAAGAAAATGACTGATTCGTTTGAGACGCATGACATTTTTGAGGATAAACGCGAACCGGAAATGGTTCCGCCGGATTCGAGAAACGAAAAACCGGAAATAGCGGATTTTTCCCAAAAGGGATATCTCTATCTGAAAGAGAATCAGCTTGGAACTGCGGAAGAGTGTTTTAAAAAAATTCTCGATATAGAGCCGGACAATAACTATGCCCTTGTGGGCATGGGAGATGCGGCGCGCAAGCGGGCCGACTTTGAAACGGCAATCAGGTACTATAACTTATGCCTGGAGCATCATCCCGGAAACAATTACGCCCTTTTCGGCCTTGCCGACTGTTACAAGGCTTTCAAGAATTACCCCAAGGCCATAGAAATTTGGGAACACTATCTGCGCCACGATGATAAAAACGTGACGGTTCTGACCCGTATCGCCGACGCATACAGGAAGGTGCGGAATCTGCACAAATCACGGACAATTTATCAGCAGGTTCTCGCTATGGAAGAGGATAACCCCTACGCCCTCATAGGCCTGGGACATCTTCACTATGATTTCAGGGAATACGAGAAGGCTCTTTTTTACTGGGAACGCATGATAGGCGCGCACAGCCTGGATCAGATTGATATACGCGTGCTCACTTCGGTAGGCAACTGCCACAGAAAGCTGAAAAACTTCGCCAGAGGCATAGAGGTTTTCAGCAAAGCCCTGGAAATCGTTCCTGATAATTTTTACGCGCTTTTCGGCATGGCCGATTGTTACCGCGGTATGAATATGCACGAGAAGGCTCTTGAATACTGGAACAGGATTCTTGTGCCTGACCCGGAAAACAAGGTTATCCTGACGCGCGCCGGGGAAGAATGCCGCGCCATGGGCAGATTCGACGAAGCCCAAAAACTGTATGAAAAAGCCCTCAATATTGAGTATGACGCTTACGCTGTTATGGGTCTGGCCCTGATCAACAAGGAGCGGGGAAAATACGCCGAAGCCCTTGGCTCTCTGGAGGCCCTCCTGCAGACAAATTTTAAAAACGCCCGCCTGTATTCCGAAATCGCGGACTGTTACGCCAAATTGGGAGATATGAAAAAGGCCGAAGAATTTCTGGTATCGGTCCAAAGGCCGGGAATGCGGAAGTCTGCGGCGGCGGGCAGATTCCGCAGAAACCCCCGCTGAGATACGCAATGCACGCCTCTTTGTACGCAAGCCTGCCCGAAGAAATCGCCTCACGACTCGGCCTGGAAAAAGCCTACAGGGGCCGCCAGATATTTGAGGGCCTGCACAAACGCGGGCAGGATTTCGCTTCCATGACGGAACTGCCGGCGGCCCTGCGGGAAAAACTCACCGCGGAAGTTCCCCTTTTTACAAGCAGCCTCAGTGATACCCTGCGCGACGAGGATGGTACGATAAAACTGCGCATACGCCTCGCGGACGGCGCTTCGGTGGAATGCGTTCTGCTTGAGGCGGATACAGGCCGAAAAACCGCGTGCCTGTCCACTCAGGCCGGCTGCGCTATGGGCTGCGCCTTTTGCAAAACCGGCGCCCTGGGATTCAGGCGGAATCTTGAGGCCTCGGAAATCCTCGAACAGTTTTACCATCTTGCCCGCGGCCGCGGGACAATCAACAATATCGTTTTTATGGGCATGGGCGAACCTCTGGAAAATCTTGAGGCTTTGCGGAAAAGTCTCGCTGTTTTTACCCATCCGCTGGGGCCGGCTTTAAGTCCGCGCCGTATGACGGTTTCCACCTGCGGCAGCGCGCCGGGTATTATCAGCCTGGCCGACGAAGGCCCCGCCGTGGGTATAGCGGTTTCGCTTGTAAGCGCCGATGAGGAAAAACGAAAGGCCCTCATGCCCGCGGCGCGGCGCTGGGGGCTTGCCGAACTGAAAGAGGCCCTCCTCTACCATCAGGAAAAAACGGGAAAGCGGCTTACCCTGGAAATCGTTTTGCTGAAAGGGATAAACGACGGCGCGGATGACATACTCAGGCTCCGCGAGTACGCGCGGGGGCTTGATGTTATCGTTAATATTATTCCCTGGAATCCTGTCGAGGGCCTTGATTTTCAGGAGCCTTCCGAAGCCGCCGTACAGTTGTATTATTCGCGCCTGGAACGCTCAGGCATTCCCGCGGTACGCCGCTACCGCCGCGGAAGAAAAATAGGCGGCGCCTGCGGGCAGTTGGGAGAGGTATAACTGGGGCGCTGCGGGCAATAACCCTGAAATTAAAGAAGCTGCGCCCGCTGAAATTTCGCCTCCTTGACCTGCTGCCCCCGCGGGTGATATATAAACATGTGGAAACAAACGACGAAAAACCCGGCCATTTTTGCGGAGTAATAGGCATTTACTCCCCCGCAGAGATAAACATTCCTGAAAAACTGTTTTTCCCTCTTTTCGCGCTGCAGCACCGCGGGCAGGAAAGCTGCGGCATCGCCTACAGAAAGGGCGAACGCATCGTGGCCTACAAAGATTTGGGGATGGTGTCTTCCGTTCTGGGGCGCTATTTGAAGGAAGACAGGCCCTCGCGTATAGGCATTGGTCACGTGCGCTACTCGACCAGCGGAGGCAACAAACTGGAGAACGCGCAGCCCATGGTGGCCAACTGCAACAAGGGCGAAATCGCGCTGGCGCATAACGGAAATATTTCCAATACGCAGGACATCAAGGCCGGTCTTTTTGCAGAAGGTTCGATTTTTCAGAGTACCTCCGACACCGAGCTGATTCTGCATTATCTTTCGCGCCTTCAGGGGCGGGATTTTATCGAAGCGCTGACGGAAACCCTGATTCACATGGAGGGGGCGTACAGCCTGGTTATGATACGCGGCGAGACCCTCATAGGCATACGCGATCCTTTTGGTTTCCGGCCCCTGTACTACGGAACAAAGGACGGAATGTCGGTTTTCGCTTCAGAGACCTGCGCTCTGGATATTCTTCAGGTGACAGATTACCGCAGCGTGGAACCCGGTGAAATGCTTATCGTGGATTCTTCGGGAACGCGCAGCGTGCGTTTCGGGCAGCCGAGGGAAAAACGGCAATGCGTTTTTGAGTTGATTTATTTCGCGCGTCCGGACTCAAGAATGTTCGGGCAGTCCGTTCACCTGGCGCGTAAACGCATGGGGGCGGCTCTTGCCCGCGCGGACAGGGACAGGGGCTTTTCTGAGGCGGACATGGTTCTGCCGGTTCCTGATTCGGGCAACAGCGCGGCCCTGGGCTATGCCCAGGAAGCGGGGCTTCCTTTTGATCTGGGCCTGACGCGCAACCACTATACGGGCAGGTCTTTCATTATGCCCACGCCGGGCCAGCGCGAGCTTGCCGTCAGGATGAAGCTTCACCCTGTGCGGGACATTCTTCAGGGAAAGCGTGTTGTGCTTGTGGATGATTCTCTTGTGCGCGGCACAACATCAAGGATTATTGTCAAGCTCATCCGCGAGGCGGGAGTAAAAGAAGTTCATGTGCGTCTTTCGGCCCCGGAAATAAAATGGCCCTGCTTCTTTGGCATCGATGTCCCCACGCGCAAAGAACTTATCTCCAACCAGCTCAGCCCGCAGGAGATAGCGCGGCATATAGACGCGGACAGCGTGAGTTTTCTGGAAGAGCCGCGCCTGCGTGAATGTTTGCCCGACCCCGAAAACTTCTGCTATGCCTGTTTCAACGGGAAGTATCCTGTCAAGGTTTCGCTGAACGATTAGAGTCCGCCTCAACCCTGCTCAAAGCACGCCATAAAATGGGAGCTTTCCACTTCGCGCAGCGCCGGAACCTCCCGCGCGCACTGTTCGCCGCGGCGGGGGCAGCGTGAGTAAAAGGCGCAGCCCGCGGGCAGGCGGATAAGGTTAGGCGGCTCGCCCGCGTCGCCGGTGGGTTCTCTTTGCGCGCCGCGGTTTCCCGGCATTGCATCAAGAAGGAGCTTCGTATAGGGGTGCCGGGCCCGCAAACTTAAAACACGGGAGGGGCCCGCTTCCACGATGCGGCCCGCGTACATGACGGACACATAATCGCTTAAGTAAAAAACCACCGCCAGATTGTGGGCAATAAAAAGATAGGAGATGCCCGTCGCCTGTTGTATATCCAGAAGCAGATTGAGTATCTGTGACTGAATCGACACATCCAGAGACGATACCGGTTCGTCGCAGACAATAAACGAAGGCTTTGCCGACAGGGCGCGGGCAATGCTGATTCTTTGCCGCTGGCCGCCGGAAAACTCGTGGGGGTATTTGCCGGTGTCCCCGCCGGAAAGGCCCACGCGTTCCAGAAGTTCCTCGGCTATGCCGTTTAACTGCGCGGAGCTGAGTTTTTTTGCCCCCTCCGCGTAGCGCAGGGGTTCTGTAACGATGTCGCGGATCTGCATTTTCGGGTTTAAGGACGCGTAGGGATCCTGGAATATATACTGCATCTGCCTGCGCAGCTTTTTTAGCTGAGCGGGGGCAAGCTGAAAAACATCGGGGACGCCGTCAAAACTGAAACTGCCCGAATCAGGTTCTATAACCCGCAGAAGAAGCCGCGCTGTGGTGGTTTTGCCCGAACCTGATTCGCCCACAAGGCCGTGGGTCTGCCCCTTTTCGATTGCAAAGCCCACACCGTTCACGGCGTGGACTTTTTCGGTTGACCGGGAAAAAAGCCCCGCCTTGAGGGGAAAATGCTTTACAAGGCCGTTTACCTGAATAAAGGGAGGATTAGACATGCAGGCGACACCTCACAAAAGAAGAGTTCTTCTGTATAAGAGCGGGCTCTTCGGTACGGCAGAGTTCTGTGGCTCGCGAACAGCGGGGATGATAGGCGCAGCCCGGAGGGCGGTTTCCCGCTTCGGGGACGCGGCCCTGTATTGAGTACAGCCTGCCCGTATCCTTGAACACGCCGGGCCGGGGTACGGCGGCAAGCAGGTCTTTGGTGTAGGGATGCAGAGGATCTTCCAGCACAGAGCAGGCGGGACCCGACTCAAAAATCCTCCCCGCGTACATGACCATGATGCGGCCGGCAAAGCCGGAAAGGATTTCCAGATCATGGGTAACAAAAATCATGGACATACCCGCGCCCTGTGTTTTTTCCTTTAAAAGTTCGAGGATGCGCATGGACGTGGTGGGATCCAGGGCCGTCGTGGGTTCGTCGGCCAAAAGGATTCTGGGGCCGCAGGCCAGGGCCAGGGCAATCATGGCCCGCTGGAGCATGCCGCCGGAAAGCTGGAAGGGGAAGTCCCGCGCCCGCTCCCGTGCGTTTGGTATGTGTACCTGGGCCAGAACCTCCGCCGCCCTGCAGAGGCTTTCGGTCTTTGAAAGGCGCAGATGCGCGCGCAGTACCTCGGCAATCTGGGCGCCCACGGTAAAAAGCGGATTGAAGGAGGCCGAAGGTTCCTGAAAAATCATGGATATGCTTTTGCCGCGCAGGCTGTTCAGTTCCGGCTCACTCATCCGCAGAATATCCTTGCCGTCAAAAAGAATGCGCGAAGAGCCGTCAATCTCCCCCGGCCTCTGAATCAGCTTTAGTATGGAAAGAATCGTGGCGCTTTTGCCCGACCCGGACTCTCCCGCAATAGCGAGGATTTCATTTTCGTTCAGCGTAAAGGACACATCCTCTACCGCCCGCACCGTGTGCGCCACAAGATTGAACCGGGTAGAAAGATTTTGAACATCAAGAAGCGCCGCCATATTTACGCCTTTGGATCCAGAGCGTCCTTCAGCGCGTAGCCGAAGGCAAAAAATGAGAATACCGTTATAATAATGATACCCGCGGGAAAAAGCATCCAGGGATAATTAATAAGAATATTTATATCCATTGCCGAACTCATGAGCATACCCCAGCTTACCGAAGGTTCGGTAATGCCTAGGTTGAGAAACGAAAGACCCGCCTCGCCGAGAATGGCGCCGGGGACGCTCAGGGTAATGCCCAGGATGAGGATGTTGCGTATCTGCGGAATGATGTGCCGCAGAAGAATGACCAGGCGCGGAACCCCGCTTAAAACCGCCTGGGTAACGTAGTCGGTATTCTTCAGGGACAAAACCCAGTTGCGGATATTGCGCGCGCTGCCCGCCATACTGGGAACGGCGAGGATGGCGGTAATGTAGAAAAACTTCCGCGCCGGAGAAATGTCCGTCGGCATGACCGAACGCAGAAACAAAAAAAAGTAGAATGTGGGAAGCAGGATGATAATCTCAACCCCCCGCATTGCCAGCCAGTCCGAAAGCCCGCCCACATAACCGGCAAGACCGCCGACAAGAATGCCGCCGGCGAGGGCCAGAAAAATACTGACAAAACCTATGGTCAGGGAAATCTTCGCGCCGTACACAACGCGCGAAAAAATATCGCGCCCCAGACTGTCCGTACCAAAAAGAAAAACCGGCGAGCCTGTGTCGGAGCCGAAAAGATGAATATCCATAGGAATCAGGAAAAACAGCCTGTAGGGAGCGCCGCGGACAAAAAAAGTGACGCGGTTAAGCGCCTGCGTGTCCGTCCGGTATTCCTTGAAAATGGGATTTGTCTGCACATACTCGTACACAAAAGGCCCGATGAACTTCCCCTCGTGAAAAAAATGAATCCTGTGCGGCGGCTGAAACGATTTTGTTTTGAATTTGAGGTTAGGGCTGTACGGCGCGATAAAACCCTCAAACAGAAGCCCCGCGTATAAAACCGCAAGGATGAGAAGGCTGGCAACGCCGAGTCTGCCGCGTTTGAATTTGAGGTAGGGGATTTCCAAAAGCGTACCCGCAAAAAGCGGTTTTCGTTGTCTGCAAAACATCGGCTTAAAAAATAGCATTTTACGCGGGAAATGGGAAGCGCAGGGGGTACGATTCCGGGCAACAGCACTTACTTTTCCCCGGTTATAATAGCGCATTTTTTGCGGCAAAGCCGCAAAAAACCGGGCTTTTCGGGGGTTCCGCCGCTGGCGCGGCCGCTTCGCGCCCCTTCAATCC